>NZ_JAWOAI010000198.1:0-16579 GCF_033194735.1 Streptomyces sp. W16 | reverse complement strand
GCGTCGACGTGGCCGACCTGCTGTCCCGGCAGCGCGAACGGGCCGCCGACGCCTCGGCGTTCACCGACGCGTACCGGCGCTACTGCTGGACCACGGACGGCCTCGACGGCGTCCGCCTGGCCCCGTTCCAGCTCCTCGCGGTCCAGGGCCGCAGCCTGGCCGGACTCCCGCACGACGAGCAACTCGCCCTGCTGGACCGGCTGGTGGAGCACGACAGCACCGGCCTGCTGCAGACCACCCGCCGCCTGTACGTCGACACCGGCGATCCCGAGTCGGTACAGGCCGGCGTCGACTGGTGGCTGGAGATGACGGGCCGGGGCGGCGAGGGCATGGTCGTCAAGCCGGTCGGGGCGGTGGTGCGCGGCGAGACGGGCCGACTGGTCCAGCCGGGCATCAAGTGCCGTGGGCGTGAGTACCTGCGGATCATCTACGGCCCGGAGTACACGCGGCCCGACAACCTCGCGCGCCTGCGCGGCCGTTTCCTGAACCACAAGCGGTCGCTGGCGATCCGGGAGTACGCGCTGGGTCTGGAGGCCCTCGACCGGCTGGCGGAGGGGGAGCCGCTGTGGCGTGTGCACGAGGCGGTGTTCGGGGTGCTGGCGTTGGAGTCGGAGCCGGTGGACCCGCGGTTGTGAGGGCCACTGGGGGCTCCGCCCCCAGACCCCCGTTTCCCACCCACCCACCCGTCTCGGGCGCTTCAGAGGTTCACCTTTAAACCGACAGCAAACGGGCGGGTGGGTGGGAAAGGCAGTTCACCCGACCAACCGCAACCTCTCCCCGCAAACCCCCACCCGCACCCCCTGCCCCCAAGTCAACTCCACCGCATCCCCCTCCATCCCATCCCCGAACACGATCAACCGCTCGGACTCCACGGTGAGTCGAAGCCCCGCGGAACCCCCCAGCTCACCCGCCACCAACGACGTCCCCGTGACCGGCGACGGCCACGCCTCCCGTACGAACCACACCAGCCTGTCCTCCGAGGGGTGTGGCAGGGCGAGGGCACTGCCCCGCTCCTGCCACACCGACCGGAGCCAGCCGGAGGCTCCGGTGCCCGTTCCCACGAGCACCCCGGAAGAAGCCTGGGCCTCGACGACACCCCCGTCGCCCTCCAGACCCAGGCGGTATCTGGCCGTCTGATGACCAACGGCTCCCAGATAGATCTCGTTGAGCGCGACCAGCCGCTGCGTGTCGTCGGCGACGGCCTCGACCATGGTGAGTTCGTCCACACCCGTACCGGCCGCGCGGGCGGCGGGCAGCAGGACGCCGGCGTCCGCCGGACGGTGCCGTACCAGGACGCCCGGGTTGCGCCCGGGGTCCGTGTCGAAGCCCAACACCGGCTGCCCGGTGAGGTACTTGGCGACGTTCGCGACCAGCCCGTCCTGCCCGACCACGACCACCACGTCCTCCGGCGCGAACAGGAACCGGTCCAAGTCGGCCCGCTCGACCTGGGTTTGACGCCAGGTCAGCGGTACCGCCGAGGAGACCTCGGCCAGCGCCCGCCTGGTCCGGCGGTGCCGTTCGGCCACCTCCTCGATGTCCCGGCCGCGCGACTTCAGGAAGTACGCGGCCTGGCCGTGCGTCCCGTGCCGGGCCACCAACTCCTCGTACTCCGTGGTCCGATGGACGAGGACGACCCGCGGGGCGAGACTCACGCGCCGGCCCCGCCGCCGCCGAGCCTGGCGAGCAGCCCCGTCAGCACATCCGGCGAGATCGTCACGCTGTCGATGTTCGGCAGGTTCTCCGCGAGCCGCGTCCCGGTGAGCGCGTTCAGCGTGGCGACGTCGACATCGGAGTGCACCCGCAGCCAGGCCGCCTGGGCATACGCCCGAGCGTCGCCCACCTCGCGCGAGCCTTCGGCCTCGGCACGGGCGAGCCGTACGGAACGCGCCGCCTCGGCGTCGGCGAGCCGTACCGTCCGGGTGGCCTCGGCCTCCGAGAGTCGTACCGTACGTGTCGCCTCCGCCTCCGCGCGTACCCCGTCGGCCGCCGCGTGCTCCTCGGCCTCGCGGCGGGCGTTCGTGCCGCGCTGGTCGACCAACTGCTCCTCGCGGCGGGCGAGTTCGATCTGGCTGTCGAGCTCGTTCTCGGCGATCGCCCGTTCACGTTCGACGGCCACCGCCCGCCGCTCGTAGGTGGCCCGGTCCGCCTCCTGCTGGATCTGCTCGCGGGCCGGGGTGCGCAGCGCCCGCTCCACCTCGGGCTCGGGGCGGATCGCCATCACGCGGACGGCGACCACCTCGATGCCGGTGGCCGGCAGGCGGGGTTCGGCGCCGAGCCCCGCCGCGATCCGCTCCCGTACCGCCGTCACCCCGTCGACCAGCGCGGACGCCAACGGCGTACGAGCCAGCACGGCCAGCGCGTGCTGCTGGGCCGTCTCGGTCAGCAGGGTGCCCAACTGCTCAAGGGGCGCGCCTCGCCACACGCCCGTGTCCGGGTCGACGGAGAAGTCGAGCCGTGCGGAGGCGAGGGCCGGGTCGTCGATCCGGTAGGTGACGGTCGCCTGGACCGCCACGTCCTGGAAGTCGGATGTACGGGCATGGAAGGTCATGGCCAACTCCCGGTCGTCGACCGGCACTTCGGAGAGCGCGGCGGTCAACGAGCGGAACCAGAAGCTGAGTCCGGGCCCGTCGTGCAGCAACTTGCCCGAGCGGTGGTGGCGGATGTGCGCCGTCGGAGCCCCGCGAAGGTGGCGCCAGCCCAGGCGCCGGGTGATGTCGGCCATCAGAGTCCCTCAGATCCGGTCAGAAGATCCCGTGAGATCCCGCATCGATCTCGTCAGTAAGACGATAATCGCCCGGCGCACTTGTCGTCAAGGGGACGAAAACAAGTGGCGGTATGACAAGTAGGGGGTGAACTCGGTCCGAGATGGTCAGGATGGAGACATGGCACTCCATGTCGGCTCCGAGACCGGGCGGCTCCGCCGCGTCATCCTGCACCGGCCGGATCTGGAGCTCAAAAGGCTCACCCCCAGCAACAAGGACGCCCTCCTCTTCGACGACGTGCTCTGGGTGCGCCGGGCGCGCGCCGAGCACGACGGCTTCGCGGACGTGCTGCGCGACCGCGGCGTCGCGGTCCACCTGTTCGGCGACCTGCTCGCCGAGACCCTGACGATCCCGGCGGCCCGATCGCTCGTCCTGGACCGCGTCTTCGACGAGAAGGAGTACGGCCCCCTCGCCACCGACCACCTCCGCGCCGCCTTCGAGGCGCTGCCCGCGCCCGAACTGGCCGAGGCGCTGGTCGGCGGCATGACCAAGCGGGAGTTCCTCGACGCCCACGCGGAGCCCACCTCCGTCCGCTTCCACGTCATGGAACTCGACGACTTCCTCCTCGCCCCCCTCCCCAACCACCTCTTCACCCGCGACACGTCCGCCTGGATCTACGACGGCGTCTCCGTCAACGCCATGCGCTGGCCGGCCCGGCAGCGCGAGACCGTCCACTTCGAGGCGATCTACCGGCACCATCCGCTCTTCCGCACCGAGAAGTTCCACGTCTGGTCCGAGGGGCAGGCCGACTACCCGTCCACCATCGAGGGCGGGGACGTACTCGTCATCGGCAACGGCGCGGTGCTCATCGGTATGAGCGAGCGGACCACCCCGCAGGCCGTCGAGATGCTCGCGCACAAGCTGTTCGCCGAGGGCTCCGCGCGGACGATCGTGGCGCTCGACATCCCCAAGCAGCGCGCCTTCATGCACCTCGACACGGTGATGACGATGGTCGACGGCGACACCTTCACCCAGTACGCGGGGCTCGGCATGCTGCGGTCATACACCATCGAACCGGGCGTCGGCGACAAGGAGTTGAAGGTCACCGACCATCCGCCGGAGCACATGCACCACGCGATCGCCGCCGCCCTCGGTCTTGACGGGATCCGCGTCCTGACCGCCACCCAGGACGTGCACGCCGCCGCGCGCGAGCAGTGGGACGACGGCTGCAACGTCCTCGCCGTCGAGCCGGGCGTCGTCGTCGCCTACGAGCGCAACGCCACCACCAACACGTTCCTGCGCAAGCAGGGCATCGAAGTGATCGAGATCCCGGGCAGCGAACTGGGCCGTGGTCGGGGCGGACCGCGCTGCATGAGCTGCCCCGTCGAACGGGATGCCGTATAGAAATTCGAGGTATCGTATAGAATTCCAATCGCCCCTGTTCTTCCGTACCTCTGTACCCGCACCGATGGAGCGCCCCCATGGCGACAGTCCCGACCGCCCTCGCCGGCCGCCACTTCCTCAAGGAGCTGGACTTCTCCGAGGAGGAGTTCCGCGGCCTGATCGAGCTGGCCGCCGAGCTGAAGGCCACCAAGAAGGCCGGGGGCGAGACGCGGTACCTGTCGGGGAAGAACGTCGCGCTGATCTTCGAGAAGACCTCGACGCGCACCCGCTGCGCGTTCGAGGTCGCCGCGGCCGACCAGGGCGCCTCCACGACCTACCTGGACCCGTCCGGCTCGCAGATCGGGCACAAGGAGTCCGTGAAGGACACCGCGCGCGTGCTCGGCCGTATGTTCGACGCCATCGAGTACCGGGGGGACAGCCAGGCCGCCGTGGAAGAACTGGGTGCGTACGCAGGCGTGCCCGTATACAACGGTCTCACCGACGACTGGCACCCCACCCAGATGCTCGCCGACGTGCTCACCATGACCGAGCACAGCGCCAAGCCGCTCAAGGAGATCGCCTTCGCCTACCTCGGCGACGCCCGCTTCAACATGGGCAACTCCTACCTGGTCACCGGTGCGCTGCTCGGCATGGACGTACGGATCGTCGCTCCGAAGTCGTACTGGCCCGCCGAGGAGATCGTCACCGCCGCCCGCGCGCTCGCCGAGCGGAGCGGTGCGCGCATCACGCTCACCGAGGGGATCGAGGAGGGGGTGGCGGGCGCCGATTTCGTCGTCACCGACGTGTGGGTCTCCATGGGCGAGCCCAAACAGGTCTGGGACGAGCGGATCACGGCCCTCGCGCCGTACGCCGTGACCATGGACGTCCTACGGGCCACCGGCAACCCGGACGTCAAGTTCCTGCACTGTCTGCCGGCCTTCCACGACCTCGGCACCAAGGTCGGCCGCGAGATATACGAGACCCATGGCCTCGACTCCCTGGAGGTCACCGACGAGGTCTTCGAGTCGGCCCACTCGGTCGTCTTCGACCAGGCGGAGAACCGACTGCACACGATCAAGGCCATTCTCGTGGCGACACTGGCCTGACCGGGACCGGTGCGGCTATCCCGCCGGACGCCACTGCGGGGGCACCACGGGCAGCCGGAACCACACCGCCTTGCCCGACTCGGTGGGGCGGTGGCCGCACGACGAGCTGAGCGCGCGGATCAGCAGCAGGCCGCGCCCGTGCTCCTGCCAGGGGTCGGGCTCTTCCTCGGCGGGCTTGGTGAGGCTGGTGGGCGGCTCCGGGTCGGGGTCGTGCACCTCGACCCGGCAGCCGGAGGGCAGCAGCTCGACCACGAGCTCTATGGGGGCGTCACCGGCGGTGTGCTCCACCGCGTTCGCGACCAGCTCCGCCGTCAGCAGCTCCGCGGTGTCACTGTCGGCCGTGTGCTTCACCTCGGACAGAGCCGTACGGACCAGTGCGCGGGCCACCGGCACGGCCGCGGCGGTGTGCGGCAGTGCGATGCGCCAGGAGGCGGAGGCAGAGGGGCGTTCTTGCAAGGCGGGTCCGTTCATGGAGCAGGCTGTCCTGCTTTCAACTATATGAATGGTACGGCGCCCTTTGTCAGGGTCTCTCGGCGGGCGCCGTACGGGACCTTCGTCCCGGTACCGAGCGGCATACCCGGTTCAACGGCTTCCCTCGCACGACAGCTCCCGTTGTTACCGCGCTATTGACGTCTCGTGACGGATGCGACGGCGACAGGTCATTTCGGCATGGCACAACAACGCCCTCGGGCCCCCGTTTCGAACGGGGGCCCGAGGGCGTGGCGGGGCGGGGATCAGGTCAGGTCGGCCATGCCCGCCGTGAGCGTGGCACCGTCCGCCGGGTCGATCACGAGGAACGCTCCCGTGCGACGGGAGACCGAGTAGTCGTCGAGGGCGAGCGGCTCGGCGGTGCGCAGGGTGATCCGGCCCAGGTCGTTCGCGAGCAGCGCGGTGGCGCCGCCAAGGTCCTTGACGATCGCCTTGACCGTCCGGGTCGTGTGCCGCAGCAGTACCCGGTCGCCGACCCGCAGCGGCCGGTCGGCCAGATGGCATACGGCGGCCCGGACGTCCTGGGTGAGCACGGGCCCGTCGGCCCCGGTGGTGATCATGTCGC
The DNA here is from genome assembly GCF_033194735.1 of Streptomyces sp. W16. NCBI lineage: Bacteria > Bacillati > Actinomycetota > Actinomycetes > Kitasatosporales > Streptomycetaceae > Streptomyces > Streptomyces sp. W16. The sequence continues at coordinate 10,334 of NZ_JAWOAI010000198.1, read as the reverse complement.
CGCGCGACACGTCCCGTTGGTCGGCGAGACGCAGGCTCACCGACTGGGGCGCGTACGCCGCGTCCGCCTCGGTACCGAGCACGGAGATCCCGGTGATCTCGGAGGCCTCACCGGAGGGATGCACCGTCACCCGGTCACCGACCCGCAGCGAACCGGACACCAACTGCCCCGCGTACCAACGGACTTCACCGTCACGGATCACGTACTGCACGGGGAAACGGGCCGGGGCGTCGGACGGGTCGGCGCCGACCGGGACGTTCTCCAGGAACTCCAGCAGGGCCGGCCCCTCGTACCAGTCCATGTGCGCCGAACGGTCCACCACGTTGTCGCCGACCAACGCCGAGACCGGGATCGGCGCGAAGGACGGCAGCCCCAACTCGGCCGCGTGGCCCGCGAATTCCTCCACGATCCGCTCGAACACCCGCTGCTCGTACCCGACCAGGTCCATCTTGTTCACGGCCAGCACCACATGGGGCACCCGCAACAGCGCGGCCACGGCGGCATGCCGCACGGTCTGCTCCACGACACCGTTGCGCGCGTCGATCAGGACGATCGCCAGCTCGGCGGTGGAGGCACCGGTGACCATGTTGCGGGTGTACTGCACATGCCCCGGGGTGTCGGCGAGGATGAACCGCCTGCGGGGGGTGGCGAAGTAGCGGTACGCCACGTCGATCGTGATGCCCTGCTCCCGCTCGGCACGCAGGCCGTCGGTGAGCAGCGCGAGGTCGGGCGCGTCCTGACCGCGATCGGCCGACACCCGCTGTACGGCTTCGAGTTGGTCGGTGAGGACCGACTTCGAATCGTGCAACAGCCGTCCTACGAGCGTGGACTTGCCGTCGTCGACCGAACCGGCCGTCGCGAACCGCAGCGTGTCGATGGTGATGGTGCTCATGGTTAGAAGTACCCCTCGCGCTTGCGGTCTTCCATCGCGGCCTCGGACAGCTTGTCGTCGGCACGCGTCGCGCCCCGCTCGGTCAGCCGGGAGGCCGCGATCTCGACGATCACGTCGTCCAGCGTGGCCGCGTCGGAGTCGACGGCGCCGGTGCAGGACATGTCACCGACGGTCCGGTACCGGACCTGACGCTTCTCGACGGTCTCGTCCGCCTTCGGCCCGCCCCACTCACCCGGGGTCAGCCACATGCCGCCACGGTTGAAGACCTCGCGGTAGTGCGCGAAGTAGATGTCGGGCAGTTCGATGCCCTCGCGGGCGATGTACTGCCAGACGTCCAGCTCGGTCCAGTTGGACAGCGGGAAGACACGGACGTGCTCGCCGGGCGCGTGCCGCCCGTTGTAGAGGTTCCACAGCTCGGGCCGCTGCCGGCGCGGATCCCACTGCGAGAACTCGTCGCGAAGCGAGAACACCCGCTCCTTCGCGCGGGCCTTCTCCTCGTCCCGACGCCCACCACCGAACACGGCGTCGAAGCGCTCGCTCTGGATCCTCTCCGTCAACGGAAGCGTCTGGAGCGGATTGCGGGTCCCGTCAGGCCGTTCGCGCAGCACACCACGATCGATGTAGTCCTGTACGGAGGCCACATGGAGGCGCAGCCCATGTGCGGCCACCACACGGTCCCGGTACTCAAGGACTTCGGGGAAGTTGTGTCCGGTGTCCACATGCAGCAGCGAGAAGGGCACCGGCGCGGGCGCGAACGCCTTCAGTGCCAGGTGCAGCATGACGATGGAGTCCTTGCCGCCGGAGAACAGGATCACCGGCCGCTCGAACTCACCCGCCACCTCACGGAAGATGTGCACCGCCTCGGACTCAAGAGCGTCCAGGTGCGAGAGCGAGAAGGTCACAGCAGCCCCCGCTCGGCCAGCACCGCGTACACCGCGTCCGCCGACTCCTGCGGGCTCTGCGTCTGCGTCGGCAGTGTGAGCGCCGGGTCCGTGGGCGGCTCGTACGGGTCGTCGACGCCGGTCAGACCGGACAGCTGCCCCGCGGCCTGCCGGGCGTAGAGCCCCTTGACGTCCCGCTCGCTGCACACCTCCACGGGGGTCGCGACATGCACCTCGATGTACGGCGTCCCGCTCGCCTCGTGCCGCTTGCGGACGGCCTCGCGGCTGTCGGCGTACGGCGCGATGACCGGGACGACGGAGAGCACGCCGTTGCGGGCGAGCACCTCGGAGACGAGGCCGATGCGCTGCACATTGGTGTTGCGGTCCTCGCGGGAGAAGCCGAGGCCGGCCGAGAGGAAGCGGCGTACTTCGTCGCCGTCGAGGACCTCCACGCGATGCCCCTCGGCCTTCAGCCGATCGCTCAGACATCGGGCGATCGTCGTCTTACCCGCACTCGGCAGTCCGGTGAGCCAGACGGTGGCTCCCTGAGCCCTTGCCGTGGTGGTCATGCGCAACAGTCCTCTTTCTTACCCGACGAGCGACGTCGTCGAAGGCTAGGTAAGAACTCTGAGAGGACCTGCTAAAGAAGCTGAGGTTTAGCTGAGTGACTGGTGGTGCGCAAGAGGCCACAGCGCTTCGCCATGAACTGTTCATAATCCGCCGCTACGGCACCTGCGGTCGCACGCCCGCGAAGACCGCCCCCGCGTCCCGCAGCCGTGCGTGCAGCGCCCGGAACACCTCGGCCGAGCGGGCGCCCGGCCAGTCCCGGGGGAGCAGGCCGGCGGGGAGTCCGGGGTCGACGTAGGGGAGGTGGCGCCAGGAGTCCAGGGCGAGGAGGTAGTCGCGGTAGGCCTCCTCGGGCGGGGTGTCCGCGCGCCGCTCCCAGTCGCGCAGTACCTGAGCGTGGCGGTCGAGGAACGCCTCGTGCTCCTTGGCGATCGCGGTCAGGTCCCACCAGCGGGCCACGGCGTCGGCGGTCGCCGCGAAGCCGAGGTGCTCGCCGCGGAAGAAGTCCACGTACGGGTCGAGCCGCAGTCGCCCGAGGATGTGCCGGGCCTCCTCGTACAGGCGGGCGGGCGCGATCCACACGCCCGGGGCGGCGGTGCCGAAACCGAGACCGGACAGCCGGGAGCGCAGGACGTGCCGCTTCTGCCGTTCGGACTCGGGGACGGAGAACACCGCGAGCACCCAGCCCTCGTCGTCCGAGGGGCTGGCCGCGTAGATGCGCCGGTCGCCGTCGTCGAGCAACTGCCTTGCCTCGGGCGACAGTTCGTAGCCGGCGGCGCCCTGGGCGGTACGGGCGGGCAGCAGCAGCCCGCGCCGTTTGAGCCGGGACACCGACGAGCGCACCGAAGGCGCGTCGACGCCGGCGGCGGCCAGCAGCCGGATCAGTTCCGCGACCGGAACCGGGCCGGGCACGAAGCGGCCGTACGCGCCGTAGAGCGTGACGATGAGAGACCGTGGAGCATGCTGGTCGGACACGTTGATCATCTTAGGTCGTCAGCATCACTGCTGGTCACCTCGGGTACGCAAGCTGAACCTGCACGGTTCGAAGATCACCGTGGGCAGCGCGTCCGGGAAGACGATCACGCGGGAAAGGTCAGGTGGGAAGGGTCAGGCGGCGATGGCGAGTTGGCCGGCCGGTACCCGGTGCGGGGCGACGATCCGGCCGTCGGGCAGCAGCAGGCCGCTGTCGTCGAAGACGATCGCGCCGTCGCACAGCAGCGTCCAGCCCTGCTCGGGGTGGGCGGAGACGACGTGCACGGTGTCGGACTCGGTCACGGGGCACGAGGACTGGTGGGAACACATGGCGTACCTCCACGTCGGATGCGATCCGTTCCGGTGGCTCCTTCGCCGCCCCGCATCGCATATACAGACCATCCTCCCGCCGCGAACTCATCGGAACAGGCTGCTGTGAAGCGTGACAACACGCGGACAACACTCGGACGGTTCCACGACGCTCGGTGCGGACTCGCCACCAAGGGAGTATCGAAGGAGTATCGAAGGAGTGAGGAGCGCTCGCCCGGTGCGGACTCGCCACCGAAGGAGTGAGGATCACGGGAGTTGGGGCGCGCGACCGGTACCAGTGGAGACCTCTGCTTCAGGTACTTCAGGAGGTATCCCCATGTCCCTGCGTTCCGCCCTCGGTTCGGCGGCCGGTGCCGCGCTGCTGCTGGTCGCCGCCGCCCCCGCCGCGACCGCGTCCGCCGACTCCTACGAGACGGTGACGGTCGACCCCACGGGCAGCCTCGCCCCGGACGGCACCGTCACCCTCTCCGGTACCTACCGCTGCCTCGGCAACTCGGGCCCGGCCTTCGTCAGTTCCTCCGTCTCCCAGGGCGACTCCTCGGTCCGGCACGGCATCGGCGGCACCCGGGCGGTCTGCGACGGCATGGAGCACAGCTGGGAGAACTCGGGCAAGCCCTCGTCCGACCCGCTCACCCCCGGCCCGGCCCAGGTCGAGGCCACGGTGATGGAACTGGCCCCCCAGGGCGGCCTGCCCCTGCCCCGCTTCCACGCGGCACAGCAGCAGGCGATCACCCTGACCCAGAGCTGAGGGTTCGCGTTCCGCCCGACGCCCCGGACCTCCCGTACGATCCCGCTGTCACCCGAGCCGAACGGCACGGCACGGTGGGTTCGTGCGGGAGGTACGCCGTCCCTCAACTCGACGCGGGCCAGTCGGCGTAGCGAATACGGCGCAGGTCGTGCACCTCGCCGAGGGTGCCCCACTCGTCCTTGCCCAGACGTGCCAGCGGACGCAGCCGGGTGACCTCCGGATGGCCGTCGTCCAGGACGCTGTCGTCGACCGCGATGTGAATCACCCGTCCGAAGACCACGGTGGAGTCCCCCAGCCGCAGAGTGCTGTGAAGCTCGCACTCCAGCGCCACGGGGGAGAGCGCCACCCGCGACGCCTTCACCCGTGCACCGGCCTCGCGCGCCACTCCGACGGCGTCGAACTCGCTGACGCCGTGCGGGAATTCAGTGGCGGTCTTGTTGACCTCGTCGATCAGCGATTCCGGGGCGAGGTTGACCACGAACTGCCCGGTGGCCTCGACGTTGCGCAGGGAATCCTTACGGCCGACCGAGGTGAACTGCACGATGGGCGGCCTGACCGACGACACCGTGAAGAAGGAGTGCGGAGCGAGATTGTCGACGCCGTCGGCGGAGACGGTCGAGACCCAGGCGATGGGGCGCGGTACGACGGTCGCCGTGAGCAGGCGGTACACCGCCATCGGCTCAAGCGCGGCCGTGCTGTATTCAGTACGCATGCCGCCGATATATCAGACGGCGTAGCAGCGGGCGCATCGGCAGGCGCATTGACGGGCGTATCGGAGGGCCGCCGCCGCACCCGTCCCGAACCCGTGTTCCCACGGGCCGGACAGAGCGCGACGGCACCCGACCGCCGACTGTCCTGTCAGATGTCGCGGAAGATCTCGATCTGCGCCCCGATGGAGTTGAGCCGCTCCGCCAGGTCCTCGTAACCGCGGTTGATGACATACACGTTCCGCAGCACGGACGTGCCCTCCGCCGCCATCATCGCCAGCAGGACGACCACGGCGGGCCGCAGCGCCGGCGGGCACATCATCTCGGCGGCCCGCCAGCGGGTCGGGCCCTCGACCAACACCCGGTGCGGGTCGAGGAGTTGGAGGCGTCCGCCGAGCCGGTTGAGGTCGGTGAGGTAGATCGCGCGGTTGTCGTAGACCCAGTCGTGGATGAGGGTCTGGCCCTGCGCGACCGCCGCGATCGCCGCGAAGAACGGGACGTTGTCGATGTTCAGGCCGGGGAACGGCATGGGGTGGATCTTGTCGATCGGCGCCTCCAGTTTGGAGGGCCGGACCGTCAGGTCCACCAGGCGCGTACGGCCGTTGTCCGCGCAGTACTCGGGGGTGCGGTCGTGGTCGAGGCCCATCTCCTCCAGGACCGCGAGCTCGATCTCCAGGAACTCGATGGGTACCCGGCGGACCGTCAGCTCCGACTCGGTGACGACGGCGGCGGCCAGCAGGCTCATCGCCTCGACCGGGTCCTCGGAGGGGGAGTAGTCGACGTCGACGTCGATGGTCGGCACGCCGTGCACGGTGAGCGTGGTGGTGCCGATGCCCTCGACCCGTACGCCGAGCGCCTCCAGGAAGAAACAGAGGTCCTGGACCATGTAGTTGGAGGACGCGTTGCGGATGACCGTGGCGCCGTCGTGGCGGGCGGCGGCGAGCAGCGCGTTCTCGGTGACGGTGTCGCCGCGCTCGGTCAGCACGATCGGCCGGTCGGGGGAGACGGCCCGGTCGACCTGCGCGTGGTACAGCCCTTCGGTGGCGGCGATGTCGAGGCCGAACCGCCGCAGTGCGATCATGTGCGGCTCGATCGTGCGCGTGCCGAGGTCGCAACCGCCCGCGTACGGCAGCTTGAAGCTGTCCATGCGGTGCAGCAGCGGGCCGAGGAACATGATGATCGAGCGGGTACGGCGGGCCGCCTCCGCGTCGATCGACGCCATCTCCAGCTCGGCCGGCGGCACGATCTCCAGGTCGACGCCGTCGTTGATCCAGCGGGTGCGGACGCCGATCGAGCCGAGTACCTCCAGAAGGCGGTACACCTCCTCGATCCGCGCGACCCGGCGCAGCACTGTGCGCCCCTTGTTGAGGAGCGAGGCGCACAGCAGGGCCACGCACGCGTTCTTGCTGGTCTTCACGTCGATGGCACCGGAGAGCCGACGACCGCCGACGACCCGCAGATGCATCGGGCCGGCATAGCCCAGTGAGACGATTTCGCTGTCCAGCGCTTCACCGATTCGAGCGATCATCTCAAGGCTGATGTTTTGGTTGCCGCGCTCGATGCGGTTGACGGCGCTCTGACTGGTGCCGAGTGCCTCGGCAAGCTGCGTCTGTGTCCAGCCCCGGTGCTGGCGGGCGTCACGGATGAGCTTGCCGATACGTACGAGGTAGTCGTCTGCCATGAGGCCGAGGTTATCTCACATATGAGATGGCGCCTCTTGAGGGGGCTGTTCGGGTGACGGCCGGTCAGTCGTCCTTCTTGGTACGAGTCTTGCGCCAGCCGAAAGGCCCGGGCAAATCCATCGATGTCGTACGACGTCCTGATGTGCTGCGCGTATAGCGCGGGCCGCGCTTGCCACCTGTGGTGAACGACATGGACCCCTTGTTGATGTTCAGCCGAAGCCAGGGAAGGATCCGGAAACTCTTGCGGAACGTGAGCGGCATACCCGCCCCCTTTCGTCCCGCACCGGGTACCCCGAAGGTCCGCGAGTATGGCGGTGACTTGACCGCCCTCGGCGGATGCGGGGTACCCGGCCGGGTCCGTCAGTTCAGCGGAGCGGGCGCCGGGGTGCCGTAGAAGGTGATCGACGGCCAGCCCCGGGAGGCGGCGAAGTCGTTGAGCAGGTCGGCGATGTCCGTGGCAGTGATGCCGTTGGGTGTCGGCGGCGTCTCGCTCGCGGCGACGCTGAACTTGATCGTGAGCTGCGGACTCTCGTCGCTGTTGATCAGGGAGGCCGTCCCCGTGAAGAGCGTTCCCGCGGGGAAGTCGGCCGGTGTGGTGTCCGTCGCGGCCTCGGCGGCCTGGGCCGGCTGCGCTGCCGCCGCGGCGCCGACCATCGCGCCGACGGCGGTCGTTCCGGAGTATTCGAGCAGAGACCGTCTCGAAATCCTGGACAAAGTACCCCCTCGTTCGGAGCCGCACGGGTATCTCCCGAGGCCCCGCTTAATCGTATGCGTGTTCGATCAACGTGGGGAGGCGAACGGGATCGTCCGGTTGTGAGGGGGTGAGGGCGGAGTTCTTCGACAGTGAAGTCAGCCGCCCGAGGAAGCGAGTCGGGGTGCCGTCATGTCGAGCAGGAGCAGGGCGTCGTGGTCGGGGCTGCCGGGTTCGGCGGTGTAGACGCCGATGCGTCGGCCGGGGGTGCCTTCGATGTGCAGCGATTGCGAGGTGAGGGTGACCGTGCCGACCTGCGGGTGCTGGAAGGTCTTGTGGGCGGGCTTGCGTCCGGTCACTTCGTAGCGCTCCCACAGGCCCGCGAAGTCGGGGCTCTTGAGGAGGAGTTCGCCGACGAGGTTGGTGAGGTCGGGGGCGTCGGGAGCGGTGCCGGCGATGGCGCGCAGGCGGGCGACGCATGCGGTGATCTGCCGGTCCCAGTCGGGGAAGAGGTCGCGGGCCGCGGGGTGCAGGAAGAGGTAGCGGGCGAGGTTGCGCTGGTTGACCGGCCAGTCGTCCAGGCCCGCGTACAGGGCGAGGCCGCCGGGGTTCCAGGCGAGCACGTCCATGCTGCGGCTGATGACGTAGGCCGGGTTCGGCCGCAGTGATTCCAGGAGCAGCTTGAGGTGGGGGCGCACGGTGCGGCCGGGCGCGGGCGGGGGTTCGGAGACGTAGCGGGCGGCGCGGGCGGCGAGCTCGCGCAGGTGCTGGTGTTCCTGGTCGTCCATGTGCAGGGCGCGGGCGAGGGAGTCGAGGACTGCGGGGCTGGGGCGGGTCTCCTTGCCGCGTTCCAGGCGTACGTAGTAGTCGATGCTGATCCCGGCGAGGGTGGCCAGCTCCTCGCGGCGCAGGCCGGGGGTGCGGCGGATGCCGGCGCCGACCGTGAGGCCGACGTGCTCGGGGCGGGTCTGGGTGCGGCGGGCGCGCAGGAAGCGGCCCAGCTCGGCGCCCTCGCTGTGCGCGGTCTGGGATGCCATGACTTCAGTCTGACCCGACGGGCACCCGCTCCGCAGACAGGAGGGGGGCCCTGCCATTACCCCTGAAGAGCCCGCCCTGCCACACCGGAGCACTCCGGGCCAAGGTTGATGAGGAAGACGCCGGCCCCTCGCCGCCGTCCAGGCTCCGACCGGCACGACCAGTCGGACCGGGCGAGAGCGAGGGGACGGGCAACGACACCGACCGGAGAAGGCGAGATGCGGTACATCAAATTGCGTGACCTGGAGGTTTCCCGGATCGGGCTGGGGGCCATGGGCATGTCCCACGGCTACACCGGCTCCGGCACCGACGACGCGGAGTCGATCAGGACCGTGCACCGGGCGCTGGAGCTGGGCGTCACACTCATCGACACCGCCGAGATCTACGGCCCCTTCACCAACGAGGAGCTGCTCGGGCGGGCGCTGCAGGGCCACCGGGACAAGGTGGTGCTGGCCACCAAGTTCGGCATGGTCTCGCACGCCGGCGAGGGCGCGTGGAACGTGGACTCCAGCCCGGCCAACATCCGCACGGCGGTCGAGGGATCCCTGAAGCGGCTGGGCACCGACCACATCGACCTGTACTACCAGCACCGCGTCGATCCGAACATCCCGATCGAGGAGACCGCCGGCGCCGTGGGCGAGCTGATCGCCGAGGGCAAGGTGCGCGCCTTCGGCCTCTCGGAGGCCGGTCCTGACACGATCCGCCGCGCCCACGCCGTCCAGCCGGTCACCGCGGTGCAGTCGGAGTACTCACTGTGGACCCGCGGCATCGAGGAGCGTGTCCTGCCCGTCCTGCGGGAGCTGAACATCGGGCTGGTGCCGTTCTCCCCGCTGGGCCGCGGCTTCCTGACCGGCACCGTCCGCTCCGTCGACCAGTTCGGCAAGGGCGATTTCCGCCGCGACAACCCCCGCTTCACCGGCGAGAACTTCCAGCGCAACCTGGCGCTCGCCGGCGAGGTCGAGGCCCTGGCCGCCGAGGTCGGCGTCACGCCCGCACAGGTCGCGCTGGCCTGGCTGCTCGCCCAGGGCGACGACATCGCACCGATCCCCGGCACCAAGCGCGTCAGCCGGGTCGAGGAGAACACCGCGGCCGACGCGGTCACCCTGACCGCCGAGCAGCTCCACAAGCTCAGCAGCCTGCCGCCCGCCGCCGGCGACACCCACACCGAGGCCCAGGCGCGGCTGCTCGAACGCTGATCACCCGTACCGCCCAGCGAGACCCTGTTTGGAGCAGCACCCCTCATGCTTGCAGCAGTGATGTACGGAGCCGGCGACATCCGCGTCGAGGACCGGCCCGACCCGAAGATCGTCCGGCCGACCGACGCCGTGGTGCGCACGCTGGCCGCGTGCGTGTGCGGCAGCGACCTCTGGCCCTACGCGTCCATGCCCGCCACCGGCACCGGCCGCCCCATGGGCCACGAGTTCCTCGGCGTCGTCGAGGAGACCGGGACGGACGTGACCGGACTGAAGACCGGTGACCTGGTCCTCGCCCCGTTCACCTACAGCGACAACACCTGCGACTACTGCGCCAAGGGCCTGCACATCTCGTGCCGAAACGGCGGCCGGTACGGCTTTGACGGCGTCGACGGCGGGCAGGGCGAGGCCGTCCGTGTCCCCTACGCCACCGGCACCCTGGTCAAGCTGCCGGTGGCCGCCGACTCCGCGCTGCTGCCGTCCCTGCTGGCGCTCTCCGACGTGATGACCACCGGCCACCACGGCGCTGTCACCGTAGGCGTCACCCGCGGGGACGCGGTGCTGGTCGTCGGGGACGGCGCGGTCGGCCTGTGCGCGGTGATCGCCGCCAGGCGGCTGGGTGCCGAGCGGATCGTG
>NZ_JAWOAI010000197.1:0-16775 GCF_033194735.1 Streptomyces sp. W16 | reverse complement strand
AGACCTTGTCGGGCAGCGGCCAGCCGATGCGGGCGGCACGTTCGGAGAGGGCCTCGGCCGGGTCGCCGCGGTGGTGCTCGGCGAGGAGGAGTTCCATCAGCCGCCGCTGGAGGCGCAGCCGCTCCCCGGCCTGTCTCGCGGCGGCCTCCGCGTAGCCGCGCACGGACTGGTCGACCAGCCCGTCCAGGTACTCGTAGCCCGCGTCCACGAGTTCGTACATCGCGGGCGGCGGGATCTCGACGCGCTGGCCGATATCGGCGAAGCACCGCCAGGCGAGCCGTACGCCCATGCGGTAGATCGCCTGGAGCGAGTCGAGGCTGCGGCCGTGCAGACCCTCGCCGCGCCCGAACTCCTGGAAGACGCCCGGCGGTACGGTCGGGCGGCCCTCGGCGGTCTCCAGGTGCTGGACGAAGACCTCGATGGCGCGGCGGATGCCGATCAGGGCCATGGGCTCGCCCGACTCGTCGAGGACCAGGGGCAGTTGGGGGTGCTCGCGGCGGATCTCGCGCAGGATCTCCTCGGCGAGCGCGGGCGCCTCGGCCATGGCGATCGCGGCGAACTCGCGCACTTGGAGGCGTGGCACAGCCAGCCATGCCGAGCGCGCGGTCACGGCCGCCGGGCGGGCGGGCACGGGGTCAACTCCCCTGATCCGCTTGCTCGTAGGTGATCAGTGGGGTGTTCGGCTGGTCGGGCCTGGCGTCGAGCAGGGCGACGACACCGAGCGCGGCGCCCACGGCGAGGGCGGCGGCCAGGGCCATGGTGAGCGCGGCGACGAGCAGTCTGGACATCGCAGGGTCAGCCTCTCTGTCCTGAGGTCCGTGCGCCCGACCCTGCCCGTCGGCCCAGTGTCGGCAGACATTGACACTCCGTCAAGGGGCGCCTACGGTTCCCGGCCCAAGAGCGGCCCGAACTCCGAAACCAACCTTCACTGGAGTGTCCGGATGCGCCGTACAGCCTCTCCACTTTCCTTGATCCTGTTGGGACTTGGCACGTTTCTGCTGGTCCTGGCGCCGCTGCTGGCGTGGTACGTCGAGCCGCGGGCCGCCGTGACGCCGATCGACATCGACACGACCGCCGTGTACCGGGGCACCGGAAGCTACTTCGACACCGGTGAGTTGCGGACCGTGGACGACAAGCGGATCACTGTCACCCAGCAGGTGCGCGGCGATGTCGCGGACAGCGAGAAGAGCGGGGACGCGGTGTGGGACGTCACCACGACCGTCGACACCGACAAGTCGCTGCCGGCCGCCGATCCGCACGACGCGCTGGAGTTCTTCCCCAACCGGTGGGTCACGGACCGTAAAACCAACAAGCCCGTGCACTGCTGCCACGAGAATCCGTACTTCGAAGGCGACGCCTTCCTGAAGTTCCCGTTCGACGTGCGGAAACAGGCCTACCAGTGGTGGGACAACTCCCTTGGCGGGACGGTCACTCTGCGCTACTCGGGGACCAAGAAGGTGCAGGGCTACTCGGGTTACGTCTTCAAGGGCACGGTCCCGCCCACGAAGATCGGCACCCGGCTGGTCCCCGGCAGCCTCGTCGACCAGCCCAACTCCCCCCAGACACTTGCCGAGGAGTGGTACTCCAACCACGGCATCGAGCTGGTCGTCGACCAGCGCACCGGCCGGGTGATCTACGCCCAGACCGGCCCCCGGCGCACCCTGCGCGCCCCCGGCCACGCCTACGACGCGGTGCTCCTCCTGGACGCCGACAAGCTCGCGTTCACCACCGCCACGCAGCAGGAACAGGTGAAACTCGCGAAGCGGGAGAGCGGTCAACTGCGCCTGGTGGGGCAGTCGTTGCCGATCGGTACCGCTGTGGCCGGATTCGTCCTGGCCGTGATCGGCGGCGTTTTGGTGCTACGAGGACGCCGGCGCCCCGAATCACCCGCTTCACCCGAGTATCCGCCCACGATGTGACGTGACGTCAGTTCTAATAACCCCGGAAATTGTCACGCGGGTGAGTAGCCGTCAGGAACGGCGAAGCGAAAACTGTCCACCCACCCGAGCACAGCCCGCCCACAGAACTCCGCACCGCGCCCGCCCTTGCCCGCCCTTGCCCCCGCAGAGTTCCGCACCCCGAGACGAGTTGGAGCACCCATGCCCCAGCACGTGCCCCACCCTCCCCCGCCCTCGAATTCACTCGGGTGGGGGGACCCCCACCGCACCGCGTCTCCACCGGCCGCGCAGCACACCCCGGCGCCGGTGCCACAACCGCGCCGCATCGTCTTCCTCGCCCACCGGGACCTCGACAACCCCTCGGCCGGCGGCTCCGAACTCCTCGTGGACAGACTCGCCGACGGCCTGACCCGACTCGGCCACCAGGTGACCCTGTTGTGCGGCGGCCCCGCCGCCTACCCCGCCTACCGCGACTACCGGGTCGTGTCGGCGGGCGGCGCCTACGGCCACTTTCTGCGCGCCCGTACGGCGTTCACCCGGCGGATCGGTGACTGCGATCTGCTGGTCGAGGTGTGCAACGGCATGCCCTACTTCGCTCCCGTCTGGCACCACGGCCCCACCATCTGCCTGGTCAACCACGTCCACACGGACGTGTGGAGGATGCGGTTCGACGGCCCGATGGCCCCGGCGGCGCGGATCGGCCGACGACTCGAACAGTGGGCGCTGACCGGTGCGCAGCATCGCGGCCTGCTGGTCGCCGTCTCTCCCTCGACCGCGCACGCGCTGCGCGGGATCGGGATCGAGCGGGACCGGATCCGGGTCGTCCACAACGGAGTTGAAGAACCCGGTCCTTGTGCCGAGCGCTCGCCGGAGCCGCTGTTCGTGGCGGTGGGTCGGCTTGTCGAGTACAAGCGGATCGATCTGCTGCTGCGACTGTGGGAGCGGGTACGTCCCGTGGTCGGCGGGCGTCTTCTGATCGTCGGTGACGGTCCTGAGCGTGGGTCTCTGGAGCGACTCGCGGGGCCCGGGGTGGAGTTCACGGGCCATGTCTCGGAGGCGAGGAAACACGAACTCCTCTGCGCCGCTTGGCTGTTGCTGCATCCGTCCGCGCTGGAGGGGTGGGGCTTGGTCGTGACGGAGGCGGCGGCCCGGGAGACTCCGGCGATCGCTTTCGACGTACCGGGGTTGCGTGACTCGGTCGTTGATGGGGAGACCGGTGTGCTGGCGCGTGGGGAGTCTTCCTTCGCGGCGGCCTGGTGTGCGCTTGCGCTGTCCGCGCGGCGGCGGGAGGCGATGGGCAAGGCTGCGCGTGACCGTGCGGCTCGCTATCGCTGGGATCGGACGGTGAGACAGTTTCGCGCGGTTGCCTCTGAGGCGGTGAGGGGCTGGGGGTCGTGAGGTGGGTGCGGGTGCGTCGTGGCTGGTCGCGCCCCGCGGCGGAGCCGCATATCGATACAGCCCCGCGCCCCTGTCGGGGCGCCCCAGTCGACCGGCGTCTGAAAGATCCCTCTTTTCGTCGGTCCCTTGGTCTCTTCCGTGCCTTCCTGCATGAACAGGATGACCCGGAGGCCTGCTACTCGCTGCTCGCCCGTGACGCCGCCGATCAGGTCGAGGCTTACGACGAACCCGTCGCCGGACGCACGGTCGTCGATGTCGGTGGTGGTAGTGGCTACTTCACCGAGGAGTTTCGGCGGCGCGGGGCCCACGCCTATCTTTTCGAGCCGGATGTACGGGAGTTGGGGCAGAAGCCGCCGGACGGGACGGTCATCGCGGACGGGTATCTCCTCCCGCTGTCCGACGGGGTCGCGGATGTGACCTTCTCGTCCAACGTGCTTGAGCATGTGGCGGATCCGCAGACGTTTCTCAGTGAGCTGACGCGGGTGACCCGGCCCGGTGGGCTGATCTATGTGTCGTTCACCAACTGGCTGTCCCCGTGGGGCGGTCACGAGTGGGCGCCCTGGCACTACCTCGGCGCCGAGCGGGCCCGCGCCCGCTACCGGCGGCGTACCGGCAAGTCCGCCAAGCACACCCTCGGCGAGAACCTGTTCGCCGTGCACATCGGCGCCACCCTGCGGCAGGTCCGTGCCCGCGACGACGTCACGGTCGTCGCGGCACGCTCCCGCTACTGGCCCTTCCTCGACCGAGCCGTCGTAAAGGCGCCCGGGATAAGGGAGTTGGCCACCTGGAACCTCCTCCTCATCCTCCGGCGGTGTCCACCATGACGGCGACCACGGTCCAGACACCGCCTCCGGCGGCCGACCCCACCACCACGACTCTGGCGGGGCCCCCGGAGGGCCCGAGGTCGTGGCGCTGGCTGCTGGGGTTCTGGGCCGTGGTGTTCGTGCTGTTCCTGGCCGTGCACCCGGGTCGGCAGACCTTCGACACCAAGCTCGGCGTCACCGTGGACCCCGGCCAATTCCTGTCCGACCTGGGCCAGTTGTGGCACGACCGGGGTTCCTTCGGCGGTATCCAGGACCAGTACGCCGGTTATCTCTGGCCGATGCTGCCGTTCTACTGGCTGGCCCACGCCGTGCACCTGCCGGTGTGGCTCGCGGAACGCCTGTGGCTGTCGCTCGTCGTCTCGGTCGCCTTCTGGGGCGCGCTGCGGCTTGCCGAGCGGCTGCGTGTCGGCACCCCCGCGTCCCGGCTGCTCGCCGCCGTGACCTACGCGCTGTGGCCGGTGTTCACGATCGTCGTCGGCTCGACCTCGGCCGCCGCGCTCCCCGGCGCCTTCCTCCCCTGGGTCCTGCTGCCGCTGACGAACGAGCGCTACACGGCCCGGGTGGCCGCCCTGCGCTCGGCGCTGATCGTCCCGTTCATGGGCGGAGTCAACGCGGCGGCGACCCTCGCGTCCCTGTTCCCGGTCGGCCTGTATCTGCTCTCCCGCCCGCCCGGACCACGGCAGCGCAAGCTGATCGCCTGGTGGGTGCCGGGGGTCGTTCTGGCTACGGCATGGTGGTGGATCCCTCTCCTCATGCTCGGTGTCTACGGCGAGAACTTCCTTCCCTACGTGGAGACTTCGCAGACCACGACGGACACCATGTCCGCGACGGAGGGCCTGCGCGGGGCCGGCGACTGGGTCGCCTATCTGCACCTCGGCGAGGCCTGGATACCGGCCGGCTGGACCGTCGCCTCCTCGGTGATCGTGATCGTCTGCTCGGCACTCGCGGCGGGCCTCGGGCTCGCCGGGCTGGCCCGACGTGACATGCCGGAGCGGCGCTGGCTGGTACTGGTCGCGGTGTCGGTCGCGCTGATCCTGTTCGCCGGGTACGGCGGCTCGTTCGGGGCGCCCTTCCACGGGCTGGTCCAGGACTGGCTGAACGGCCCGCTCGTCCCCTTCCGCAACATCTACAAGTTCCAGGCGGGCCTCGCCCTCGCACTCGTCCTGGGCCTGGCCCACCTGGTGGGTGTGGCCGCCGAGACCCGCGGAGCCCGCCCGGTCCGGGGCCGTCGGCTCGGCCCGCTGATCGCGGCGATTCTCGTCCTCCCCGGCCTGGCGTGGCCGTATCTCAACGGGTCGATCCTGAACCCGGGTTCGTTCCAGCAGCTCCCCAAGTACTGGCAGTCCACGGCCGATTGGCTGCACAAGTACTCCCCGGACTCCCGGGCCCTGGTCGTCCCGGCGACCGCGCACGGCATCTACACCTGGGGCTCCCCCATCGACGAACCCCTCGACGTCCTCGCCGACTCCCGCTGGGCGGAACGCGACTACGTCCCGATGGGCACCCCCGGCAACCGGCGCGCGATGGACGCGGTGGAGCAGGCACTGGCCACCGGCGGCGAAGTCCCGGGCCTGGCCGACTACTTGAGCCGGGCCGGCATCTACTACGTCGTAGTCCGCAACGACCTCGACCCCGACCAGATCGGCTACGTCCCGACGACCACCGTCAAGCGCGCCCTCGAACAGTCCGGCTACCAGCGGGTGACCGGCCTCGGCCCGGTCATGACCGGCGGCCGGATCGCGGGCGGCACCCCGCTCCAGGTCGAGGGCCTCTACCCGCGCCGGCGGGCGGTGGAGATCTACGAGCCGACGAGCAAGGACGTGGTACGGCCGGGCCAGGCGGGCCTGACGCCGGTGGCCGACACGGCCCTGGTCTCCGGGGGCCCCGAGTCGATCCTGCCCCTGGCCACCGAACTCCGGGGCCGGGCAACGGTGTTGACCGGCGACAACCACCCGGGCCTCGGCTCCCCAGCCCTCCAGATACTCGGCGACGGACTGCGCCGCGCGGACACCCGGTTCGGCCTGGTCGACGCCAACACCTCGTACACGTACACCCCCGACGAACGCAACGCGCCGGACGCCGTCCAGGACGCGGGCGAGAAACCGAAGCAGATCCTGCCGACGAAGGGCATCGCCCATCAGACGGTGGCGGAGCTGCGCGGCGCGCGCTCGGTGACGGCTTCCTCCAGCGGCAACTGGCTGTTCCAGCTGCCCCAGTTCGACCCGGTGAACGCCTTCGACGGCAACCCCGACACCGCGTGGGCGGAGGGCGCGGCAGGCTCCCCGAACGGGCAGTGGCTGCGCATCGGCTTCACGGGCGGGTCGTACGACATGCCGAGTTCGTTCAAGGTGACCCCGCTCCCGCAGGAGAGCGTGCGGGCGGCGGCCACAGAGGTGAAGGTGCAGACGGCGAAGGGCTCGACGACCAGTTACCTCCAGCCGAACGGCATGACGCAGACCGTCAAAGCCCCGTCAGGCACGACGAGTTGGATGAAGCTGACGATCGTCGACTCGGTGGCCCGCCGCACCGGTCTCACCGGCGCGGGTTTCTCCGAGATCGCCCTGCCGCACGTCCAGGTCACCCGGCTTCTGAAACTCCCCACCGACGCGAACACCTCCGACGCCGCCGCCGAGATCATCTCCCTGCACCGCACGGCCGACCCGACCGGTCTCTCCCCGACGGGCACGGAAGCGGGCCTGCACCGCACGTTCTCGACCTCGACGGCGGGAACGTACGACATGAAGGCGAGCGCGGTGGCGATCCCCGGCGAGGAGCTGGACAGACTCCTCTACGAGGTGGCCCCCGCCCAGCAGCACCGCATCACGGCGACGGCGGACTCCACGGCGGCGCTGGGGACGGGTCTCTCGGCCCGCAACCTGACGGACGGAGACCTGACGACGGGCTGGGTGGCGGGCGACCGCCCCACGATCCACCTGACCTGGACCGGCAAACAGGCCGTGGGAGAAGTGGTGTTGGCCCCTGCGGGCGGCCTGTCGACCCGCGCGACCGAGGTGGACATCAGCTCGCCCGACGGCGCGACGATCGCCGGCGTCGACGAGAACGGCGTGGTCCGCTTCGACCCGATCACCACGGACCGCCTCGACATCACGATCACGAAGACGGCCCCGCTCACGCTCCACAACCCTGTCGCCGACGAGAACCTCCAACTCCCCGTGGGCCTGACCGAGGCGTACATCCCTGCCCTCGACCAGTACCGCACCCCTCAACCCGACCCCACCCGCACCTTCACGCTGGCCTGCGGAAAGGGCCCGGTGGTGGCGGTGGACGGCGAGCTGTACCAGACGAGCGTGACGGGAACGGTACGGGACCTGACCGAGCGCCGAGCCGTGGATGTGACCCTCTGTCAGGAGGGGCGCGGCGACCCGGCGTTGGAGCTGACGTCGGGCACGCACCGGGTCGAGGCGGGCGACGCGGGACCCCTCTCCCTCACGGATGTGACACTCACCCGGGGAAGTGTCACAACGGCGACGGAGCCTGGCCGGGAACTGCGGGTCGTGGACTGGCTGGGCGACCGCCGAGAGGTGACGGTCGGCTCGGGCACGGCCTCGTACCTCACCACGTACGAGAACTACAACGACGGCTGGAAAGCCACCCTGAACGGCAAGCAACTGTCCCCGGTCCGCCTGGACGGCTGGCAACAGGGCTGGCGCGTACCAGCAGGCGCAGGCGGCACGATCAAGCTCTCCTACACCCCGGCGACGACATACGAGGCAGGCCTCATCGGCAGCGGAGTAGCCGTGGCGGTCCTCCTGGCCCTGGTGATCTGGCGCCGCCACGAGCCCAACCCCGACGAGTTCCAACCACCCCCGCCACTGCCGGGCTTGTGGCTGGGCACGGTGGCGCTGACGCTGGTGGGAGTGGTGATCGCGGGCTGGTTCGCCCTACTGGTACCGGCGTTGGCGTTGCTCGCATACCGCCGACACGCGTTGCTCGTCCCGATCGCGTTCGCGGCACTGGCGGGCGCGGGAATCGTGGCGGCGACGGGTGCGGGTGATCCGGTGGGCGCGGGCGAGGGCGCCTTCAGCAGCACGGCCCAACTCCTGGCCTTGATAGGCCTGTTCGCGGGACTCGTAAGCACACGCGAGTGGAGCAGCGCCCCGTCAGGGGCGCGGGGCCGTGACATTGGCGGCTCCGCCGCGCGGGCGCGACCAGCCCCCACCGACCCGCACCAAAAGGACGCCCCCCAATGACCACACTCGACCACCCTCGCTCCCCCACCCGCATCCCCTTCCCCACAGTCGACGAAATCGCCCGCCACTGCCACCAGTCCACCGAACCGGAAACCGTCCACATCGAGGTCCACCTCCCCGGCCCCATAAACCCCGACCGGCTCCGCACCGCGTTCACGCAGGCCCTGCACCTCCACCCCCGCATCCTCATGCGCGAGGCCCCGGGCCCCTGGTACCGCCGCCGCTACGAATGGGAGTTGACCGACACCCCGGACGTGGAGGTGGTGACCTTCCCACCCCCCACCCGAGACACCCTCAAACAGGCCCGCACCCGCTCCCTGGACCAGGCCCCACCCCTGACCGCATCCCCACCCATCCGCTTGGAAGCCGTCACCCTCCCCCACGGCACCACCCTCCTGCTCACCGTCAACCACACTGCCCTGGACGGCCCCGCCTGCCTCCGCGTCCTCGCCACCGCTGCGGAGCTGTACGGCGGTCACTCCAACGCCCCGACCGCCCCACCGACCCGCCCCCCGGACACCCCGGAACCCCTCACGGCCACCCCCTCCGTATGGACCCCGCCCGCCCGCGTCGCCCACGGCACCCCCGACCCGTCCCCCGGCGGCAACGGCCTCCTCGTCACCGAACTCGGCGTCCCGCACCGCCCCAAGGGCTCCCCGTACACCGTGAACGACCAACTCATGGTCACGACGGCCCTGATGATCGCCCACTGGAACCGCGAACACGGCGCACACCCCCGCCCGCTGCGCATCACGATGCCCGTCGACGACCGCCCCCGAGGCACGGACATGCCCATCGGCAACGGCACGCGACTCGTCGAAGTCACCTTCGCCCCCGACGAGTTGGCCCACGCAGCAGACCACCGCATGGGCGAACTGCTCCACCGCACGGCGACCCGCACCCGCACCCTCAAGGCCCTCACCCGCCCCCAACTCGGCCACGGGGCAAGCCTGTTGACGGCTCCCGTCGTCCCCGTCGCCTGGCGGGCGACCCTCACCCGGGGCCTGCGCAGAGCAGCCGCGCCCTGGACCTCGACCACCCTCCTGAGCAACATCGGCCGTATCCCGTACGCCCTGGACTTCGGCGGCAGCACGGGCCGCGCGCACGCCGTGTGGTTCTCGGCCCCGGCCCGTATGCCCCGCGGCCTCACCGTGACCACCGCCTCCACCGCCGGGAAGCTCCACGTGGCGCTGCGCTGGTCCCGCACCCTCCTCGGCCCGGGCGACGGCGCCCACCTCCGCGACCTGTTCGAGCACTACCTGCACACGACGGAGGAGCACGAGGAATGACAACCACCGCCCCGCACCACCCCGACCTCCGCGACTTCTACGAGAACCCCGCCGTCCCGGTCGCCTCCGGCCCCTCCCGCACCCTGCGCCAGGCCCACGTCCTGGCCGCCGCCCTCGGCCCGGCCGCGTTCGGCGACGTCGTCGGCGGACTGGGTCAGTTCGTCCGAGACCCACTGCCGGGAGGCGGACGCCGAGTGCGCCACCGCCGCGGGCAGACCCTCACCGGCCGCGAAGCCGTCCCGCTTGACGAGGAACGCGGCGACCGCGCGCCGATGCCCCTCACGTGCTCCGTGCGGGCAGTCCCCGCAGGTGCAGCCACCTCCGTGGGCACCGATGGGCTCGCCGCCCTGTCTCGCCTCCTGCACCGCCACGCCCGACGCCTGCCTTCCCCACGACCCTCATGGACCTCGGCCCTCGACCCCGGGCCCTCACGTTCGGCGACCGGCTCCGAAGCCTTTGGCCACCGCCTTGCAACTCCCGCACGACAACAGCGGATTGTGCCCTACGGGACACGGCTCGCGTCCGGCAGGTCTGGTCAGCGCGGGTGAAGTGGGCGCCGCCGTGTTGACCCGGCTGCGAGAATTTCCGTATGGCCGAGATCATCCAGCGCGACGGGACCTGGGCCTTCGACGGCACAACGGTCAGGATCACACCGGGACTTCACCGCTCCGTGCCACTGTTCCGGCAGACGTACGGCGAGGTCGCGGTGCCCCTCGAAGCCGTCGCGGGCGTCGTCTACGAACCCGAACGCAAGCGCGGCCGGCTGCGGCTGAGGCTGCGCGAGGGTGCCGATCCGCTGTTGCAGGCGACCGGTGGGCGGCTGCCGGACGCGGCGGATCCGTACCGGCTGATCGTGGACATCGACCGGTCCGGGGTCGCCGAGTACGTGGCGGAGGAGATCCGGCACGCGCTGCTCCTGGACCAGATCCCCAAGGAGCCCACCAAGGCCTATCTCCTCCCCGGCCCGCCGGTCCCGGTCTCGGTCCGGTCCTCCGACGGCACGGTGTCCTTCGACGGCGCCCAGGTGCGTATCGACTGGGCGGACACCTCCGAGCGCGTCAAGCGGGCGACCGGGCCACGCATCGTCTCCGTGGGCGATCTGGTGCAGGTGGAGTGGCTGCCCAACTCCGGCTACGAGGACGGGTTCATGCGGTTCGTGACCCGGGAGACGGTGTTCTCCAAACTGCCGCCGGAGAAGGATCCGTACGCCCTCGACCTGTGGGGCAGCACCCGCCGTGATCTGCTCACCGCGCTGGTGGCGACGGCGGTGACCGCGCGGCTGCCGCATCCGTCGGCCCGTGAGCGGGAGAACGGCGAGTTCACGGACCGCCCGCCGCGGGCGGCCACCGTTCCGCCACCGGCCGACCATCACGACGTACTCCTGCGCAGGCTGCGGGAGTTGGGCGAGCTGCATCGGGAAGGGGTGCTCACGGACGAGGAGTTCAGGATGACCAAGACGGCGGTGCTGCGCGGTTTCAGCTGAGCGGCTCCGGCCTTCAGCTGAGGAGGTCCGGTTCGCTGCGGCTGATGTCCTGCCACAGGGGCTGGTAGTTGATCCACGCGACGAGGTCGCCGCCGGTCTGTTCGCGGGTGGCGACGGCGAGTTTGTGGTCGATGAGGAGAGGTCTGCCGGCCGCCTTGGCGAGGAGTTGCACTTGGCAGGAGCGTTCCATGGACATGAACCACCAGGCCGCCGCGTCCACCGAGTCGCCGACGGTCAGCAGGCCGTGGTTGCGCAGCACGAGTGCCTTGCGGGAGCCCAGCCCGGCGGCGATCCGCTTGCCCTCCTCGGCGTCGACGGAGACCCCGCTGTAGGAGTCGTAGAGCGCGTGGTCCTCGTAGAAGGCGCAGCTCTCCTGGCTGATCGGGTCCAGGAAGTCGCCGAGGGCGGAGAGAGCGCGGCCGTGCACCGAGTGGCAGTGGGCGACGGCGACGACGTCCGGGCGGGCGGCGTGGACCTGGGAGTGCACGGTGAAGGCGGCCTGGTTCACATGGTGGCCGCCCTGGAGCACCTGGCCCTCCGAGTTGGAGAGCACCAGGTCGCTGACGGTGACGTGCCGGAAGGGCATCCCGAAGGGGTTGACCCAGAAGCAGTCGGTGAACTCGGGGTCGCGGGCGGTGATGTGCCCCGAGACCCCGTCCTCGAAGCCGAGCCGGCCGAACAGGCGCAGGGCGCCCGCGAGCCGTTCCTTGCGGTGCCGGCGTTCGTCCTCGACCGACTCGTGCATCGGCGGCATGGCGAACCGCAGCCGGTCGGTGGGCAGGGGGGAGGGCGGCGTCGGCCCGTGCATCGGTCCTCCAGCACTGGGTTTGTTGTAAGGGCGAGAAGTTACCGCCGGTCGCCCGAAAAGGGCAGTGCAGGTCTGTAAAGAGGACAGAGGTTGTCGGTTATCGGCGGAACACTCGCCCTATGACAGCGAACTGGGCCACCTTCACCGCCGCCGAACCGGACCTCGCCGCGACCGTCGAGGAGCGCTTCGGTGCCTTTACGCACCATGTCCTGGCGACCCTGCGCAAGGACGGGTCGCCGCGTACGACCGGGCTCGAAGTGCGGTTCCTGGACGGCGAGTTGTGGCTCGGGATGATGCCCGACTCGCTGAAGGCGCTGGATCTGCGGCGCGATCCGCGCTTCGCGCTGCAGGCGAACCCGGGGCCGGGGACGGACACACACGGCGGGGATGTGCGGGTCTGCGGGCGGGCGGTGGAGGTTACGGATGCCGGGGTGAAGGAGGCGTACAGGAAAGAGGTGGAACCGCCGGAGCCGTTCCACCTCTTCCGCACCGAGCTGACGGAGGTCGTGCGGACCTACGTGGAGGACGAGAAGTACCTCGTCGCGCAGGTCTGGAAGCCCGGAGAGCCGGTGCGGACCCTCAAGCGGACCTGATCGTCACAGGGAGCGGGACTACTCCCACTCGATGGTGCCCGGGGGCTTCGAGGTGATGTCGAGGACGACGCGGTTGACGTCGGCGACCTCGTTCGTGATGCGGGTGGAGATCTTCGCGAGGACGTCGTACGGCAGGCGTGACCAGTCGGCCGTCATGGCGTCCTCGCTCGACACCGGGCGCAGGACGATCGGGTGGCCGTAGGTGCGGCCGTCGCCCTGGACGCCGACGCTGCGGACGTCCGCGAGGAGGACCACCGGGCACTGCCAGATGTCGCGGTCGAGGCCGGCCGCGGTCAGTTCCTCGCGGGCGATGGCGTCGGCGTCGCGGAGCAGGTCGAGGCGCTCCTTGGTGACCTCGCCGACGATGCGGATGCCGAGGCCGGGGCCGGGGAACGGCTGGCGCTGGACGATCTCGTCCGGCAGGCCGAGCTCCTGGCCGACCATCCGGACCTCGTCCTTGAACAGCTTGCGCAGCGGTTCGACCAGCTCGAATTCGAGGTCTTCCGGCAGGCCGCCGACGTTGTGGTGGGACTTGATGTTCGCGGTGCCGGTGCCGCCGCCGGACTCGACGACGTCCGGGTAGAGCGTGCCCTGCACCAGGAAGGCGACCTCGGGGCCCTCGTCCGCGATGATCTCGGCCTGCGCCTGCTCGAAGACGCGAATGAACTCGCGGCCGATGATCTTCCGCTTCTGCTCGGGGTCGGAGACCCCGGCGAGCGCGCTGAGGAACCGCTCCTCCGCGTCGACGACGACGAGCTTGACGCCGGTCGCGGCCACGAAGTCCTTCTCGACCTGCTCGGTCTCGCCCTTGCGCATCAGACCGTGGTCGACGTAGACGCAGGTCAGCTGGTCGCCGATGGCGCGGGCGACAAGGGCAGCCGCTACGGCGGAGTCGACGCCGCCGGACAGACCGCAGATGGCGCGCTTGTCGCCGACCTGCTCGCGGATGAGGGCGACCTGCTCGTCGATGACGTTGCCGGTCGTCCAGTCCGGGGTGAGGCCCGCGCCCCGGTACAGGAAGTGCTCCAGGACCTGCTGGCCGTGCGTGGAGTGCATGACTTCGGGGTGGTACTGGACGCCGTAGAGCTTCTTCTCGTCGTTCTCGAAGGCGGCGACCGGGACGACGTCCGTGGACGCGGTGACGGTGAAGCCCTCGGGGGCGGCGGAGCAGGCGTCGCCGTGGGACATCCACACCGACTGCTCGTCCGGGGTGCCCTCGAAGAGGGTGGAGGACGACCTGGAGACGTGCAGTTCCGTACGGCCGTACTCGCGGGCGCCCGTGTTGTCGACGGTGCCGCCGAGGGTCGTCGCCATCAGCTGGAAGCCGTAGCACATGCCGAAGACGGGGACACCGGCGTCGAAGAGCGCGCGGTCCAGGCGGGGGGCGCCCTCCGCGTACACCGACGAGGGGCCGCCGGAGAGGATGATCGCCGCCGGGTTCTTGGCGAGCATCTCCGCGACCGGCATGGTGCTCGGCACGATCTCGCTGTAGACCCGGGCCTCGCGGACGCGGCGGGCGATGAGCTGGGCGTACTGCGCGCCGAAGTCGACGACCAGGACGGTGTCGGGGGCGGGGGTCGCTGACACGGGGGCGTGGCCTTCCGGCGGTGGGGCGGGGGGTCTGGGTACCGATTCTAACGGGGGTCGCGTGGGGCACCTCGCCGTGTGCTGGGGGCTCCGCCCCCAGACCCCCGGGCCTTTGCCCACCCACCACCCGTCTCGGTCCGCCACAGAAGTCCTGTGGCATACTCGCCCCATGCTCCCGCACCCGACCTTCCTCTTTACCTATGGCAACCGGCCCGCCGGCTGCCATGGTCGAGCTGCTTGAGTTACTGACAAGCGACTTTCCAGGCGCCCCGGGCCGACAAGGCCCGGGGCGCCTGTCGTTTTCCGGGTCGTGTCGCTTCGGGGTGGCCCTTCCGGATTTCCGACGAGGAGCCTCTTATGACCGCCAGTACGCCCACCACCACTCCCGAGCAGACCATCGCCGACGCCCGTGAGCGCATCGACGCCCTCGACGACCGGATCATCGGGCTGATCCAGGAACGGGTCGCCGTGTCCGCCGTCGTCCAGGAGACCCGGATCGCCTCCGGCGGCCGGCGGGTGAACCTGTCCCGTGAGAACGAGATCCTCGGCCGCTACAGGGACGCGCTCGGCAAGCCCGGCACCTCTCTCGCGATGACGCTGCTCGAACTGTCCCGGGGGCGGATCTGAGTTCGAGCCCCGTCTCACCCGTACGGCGCGTGACCGCTCCGCCAACCGCTTCGTTGGTGGGGATGTCCGTGCCAGCCAGGGGCGGGCCCGAAAGAACCACGCGTGGCTCGCTGGGGCGATGAGACGTACGGATCGTGCCGTGCGTCGTGGGACCTCGCTCCAGGCTCGTGACCGGACGGCAGGGGACAGCAGCCCGGTCACCCAAGAGAACGGTCGGCTCCGGGGACGCCCGGGGCCGCCCGGCGGAATCTGCAAAAATGCACAAAGCCGGATCGAACGGTTGCGGAGGCCGCGTCCATCCAGCACGATGCCTAGAAGGCCCCCGAGTTCCCCTCAGAGCCCCAAGTCCCAAAGCAGTCAACCGCATTGCGGTGCACCGTCCCACTGCCAAAGGTCGAGACCAAGCGCGCGCCCCGTGTGCGCCGGGGAGCCGACCCGGGGCACTTCAGACAACTTGATACCAGCGGCGCAACCCCCCGGCGCCGCTCCCCAGGCACCGGCGCTGCCCTGACGTCGGTGCTGACGGAGAAGGGCCCCGCGGCTCCGTCCCGCGGGGCCCTTCGCTTGCGTTCTCGCGTGTTCCTAGGTCCGGCTCACCGTCCCGCAGCTTCCCTGGCTCTTGCCGATGTCCCGGCTGCGGTCGTACGGGTCCGTCGTCGGGCCGGAGGGCGTCGCGCCCGTGGGTGACGACGTGGCGGCGGAGTCGAACTGCGGGTGCAGATAGCCGTCGTAGATGTCGCAGGCCGAGTTGCCGAAGTCCGCGTTGTTGAGGGTGAGGGTCAGCAGGCCGGGGGTGACCCGCCAGTGGGCGGGGTCGAGGATCTCCAGGTCGATCACCCGGCGGACGATGGTGCGGGCGACCTCGGTGGAGCCGTCGGTCCTGACCAGCGGGTAGACGAAGGTGTAGTCGGAGTGGATGGTGACACCGCCGTCGGAGTCCTTCGCGAACGTGATGCGTCCGCGGGTCTTCACCACCTTGCCGACCAGTCGTACGTCCTTGGGGTCGAAGCGGCTGAAGAGCAGCGTGGGGTCCTGGGCCTTGGAGGGTGTGGTCAGGGACGCTTTCAGCCGGTCGAGCACCTTGGGCTGCTTCGGATCGAGGATCGCCAGCGCGGCGGACGGGCGGTCGCCGCGGATCGTCTTCGGGTCGAGGTTGGCGGCGACGAGCAGGATCTTCGTCTGCTGGAGGGCCAGTTCGACCTGGTCCTTCGAGAACGTTCCGACGGCCGTCGCTTTCGGCAGGATGATTCCGGCCTCGCCGTCGGCCCAGTTCAGCGCGGGTGAGCCGGCGAACGGCCGGTCCAGGGTGGGGGTTTGGGGGTTCACGGCGGAGGGCGCGGTGGTCGGGGCCGCGGTCTCCGGGGCGAGCGGGGACGCGCCGGCGTCCGAGTCCGCCTTGCCCCCGAAGAGGTCGCCTGGCAGCAGCGAGGGTTTCATCGCGACCACGGCGACGGCCACGGCGACCGGGACACCGAGGGCGGCCCACAGGCGACGCCTGCGCCGGGCCCGCCCGTTCATCTCCTGCCAGGCCGGACCGGTGCGCCAGCCCTCGGGTTGCTCGGCCCTCTTCAGCCGCTCGGTCACCTCTCGGGCGCGCGCGGACGGTTCCTTCTGTGCGGAGGCCCGGATGTCACGCTCCGTGTCACGGGCGAACTTGTCCCAGACGTCGTCGGGGATCTCCGGGGTCGAGGACGGTTCCTCGGACGGTTTGTCAGACACCAGCTAGTTGTAGGCGCCCGAAAGCGTGTTCACAAGAAGAACTTGGGTGTGACACAGCCCACATAAGGATTACGTGAGGATCGGCACAACCCTTCACAGGTTTCCCGGGTCACACCTGCAGAACAAGGGCCACACCCGCGCCCCACACGCGGAGCCCTCCGACCAGCGTGCTGCGCTGTTGCAGCACACCGGACTTCTTGAGGACTTCATGAAGCTTCGCCGTGTCATGGCCACGGTCGCCGCGACGGCCGCCATAGCCCCCCTCGCCCTGTTGTCGGCGCCGGCCGCGTTCGCGGACGGCGAGTCGCCGGACACGTCGGTCAGCAGCCCCGCGGCCG
>NZ_JAWOAI010000196.1:0-16849 GCF_033194735.1 Streptomyces sp. W16 | reverse complement strand
CGGTCCGTCGACAGTTCGGCACCCGGTTCGAACGGCTCGCCCGGCCTCGGTGTCGCGACGGCCTGGCCCACCGCCTCCGCCGCGTCCGCGGTCCACTCGCCGGGCTCGGCCCATGCGTGCAGCGCCAGGTTGAACGTGCCCCAGTGGATGGGCAGGAGCACGCCGTGCGGCTGCCCGCCCTGGAGGTCGAGGTGGGCGCGCATGCCCTCCTCGGGAGTCATGTGGATGTCGGGCCAGAACTCGCTGTAGGCACCGATCTGGATCATCGTGGCGTCGAACGGGCCGTGCGCGGCGCCGATGTCCTTGAAGCCCTCGAAGTAGCCGGTGTCGCCGCTGTGGTAGATCCGGTGCTCGTCACCGGCGACGACCCAGGAGGCCCAGAGGGTGTGCTGGGTGTTCCGCAGTCCCCGGCCGCAGAAGTGGCGGGCCGGGGTCGCGGTCAGGGTGAGGCCGCCGACCTTGGTCTCCTCGTGCCAGTCCAGCTCGCGCAGCCGGTCGGCGGAGATCCCCCAGTGCTCCAGGTGGGCGCCGACGCCGAGCGGCACGGCGAACAGGGTGTCCGTGTCGGCCAGCGCCTTGATGGTGGGCATGTCCAGGTGGTCGTAGTGGTCGTGCGAGATGACCACGACGTCGACTGGACCGAGGGCGGCCAGTGGCAGGGGCACCGGGTGCAGCCGCTTGGGGCCGGCGAACGGGAACGGGGAGCAGCGCTCGCCCCAGACCGGGTCGAAGAGGACCCGGTGGCCGTCGATCTCCGCCAGCACGCTGGAGTGGCCCATCCACGTCAGGCGCAGCCCGGTGGCGGCGGGCCTGGCCAGGTCGGCGAGGGTGGTGGCGTGCACCGGCAGCACGCCGTCGGGGGCGCGGCGGGCGCGCTGCTCCTTGTCGAGGTAGGACTTGCCCATCTCGCGCATCGTGCCGCCGGACGGGCGGACGTTTGTATTGCCCCCGGGGTTCTGGAAGACCCCGTCCTTGAAGTGGGGGGATCTGCGGATGCGCGCCATGCGCTCGCCGCTCGGGTCCGCGCCGAAGGCCGCGGGCCGCAGCTCGCGGAGCCCGGAGCTCAGGGTACGGATTCCGGTCACGATTCCTCCAGGTGGAGTCGGTCAGGCTTTCCATTATGGTCGACCCCTGTGACAACGCCGGTGCATCGGCTTCGCGGGGCCCGTATTCCAAGGAAAGACCAAAGTTCCGCGCCCGGGGTTGACGCTGCGGGGTGGAATTCGATCTTCCGTTGACAGGATGCGGCACCGCTTCCGATACTGACTCGCCGTTCAGTACCCGCCGTTCAGTACCCGCCGTCCGGTACGCGCTTCGGCACTCGCCCTGTCGGCCTACGCCGCGAGGAGTCCGTATGACCGCCCCCTTGATGTCCCTCACCTGGACCGACCACGTCACCGGCCGCCAGGGCTTCCTGGTCGTCGACCGGCTGGTGCGCGGTGTGTCCAGCGGCGGACTGCGGATGCGGCCGGGCTGCACCCTCGACGAGGTGGCGGGGCTCGCCCGCGGCATGACCATGAAGGAGGCGCTGCACTACGACCCGGCGGGCCGTTACATCCCTCTGGGCGGCGCAAAGGGCGGCATCGACTGCGATCCCCGGGACCCGGTGTCGTACGGCCTCCTCGTGCGGTATCTACGGGCCATGCGGCCGTACGTCGAGAGTTTCTGGACGACGGGTGAGGACCTCGGGCTCAGTCAGGACCTGGTCGACCGGGCCGGTGCGGAGGCGGGGCTCGTGTCGTCGATCCAGGCCGTGTATCCGCTGCTGGACGACGAGGCCGCGGCGCGGCGGCGGCTCGCGGACGCCTTCGCGGTCGAGGTGGACGGCATCGGACTCGACGAACTGGTCGGTGGCTGCGGGGTCGCCGAGTCGGTGCTCGCGGCACTGGACCGGGCGGGTGTGCCGTACGCGGGGACACGGGTCGCCGTGCAGGGTCTGGGGACGATGGGCGGGGCCACGGCACGGTTCCTCACGCGGGCGGGGCTGGCGGTGGTGGCCGTGGCCGACGTCAAGGGCACGATCGCGAACCCGGCCGGGCTCGACGTGGACGCGCTGCTCGCGGCACGGGACGCGTACGGCACCGTGGACCGGTCCGTGCTGCGCCCCGGCGACCGCGAACTCCCGGGCGAGGCCTGGCTGTCCGTCGAGGCGGAGGTCCTGGTTCCGGCCGCGGTGTCGTACGCGGTCGACACCGCGAACCAGGGGGCGGTCACCGCGCGTTGGATCGTCGAGGCGGCCAACATGCCGGTGCTGCCCGAGGCGGAGGAACTGCTGTCGGCGCGCGGAGTCGTCGTACTGCCGGATGTCGTCGTGAACTCCGGGACGAACGCCTGGTGGTGGTGGACCCTGTTCGGCGACATCGGTGCGGACGCGGACGAGGCGTTCGCCCACACCCGGCGTTCGATGCGCGCCCTGATCGACCTGGTGCTGGCCCGTGCGGAGGCCGACGGCACGACACCGCGCGCCGCCGCGCACGCGATCGTCGCCGACCGGCTGCCGGTGATCGCGGAGCGGTTCGGCTGGTACCGGTGAGGCACGGGGCATCACCTTCGCGGGCCACGGAATAGGGTGACCGCGTGGCGAGAGTGCGGTTGGGCGTGGCGGAGCGGCGTGCGGAGTTGCTGCGGGCCGCCGTCGAGCAGATCGAGGCGCGGGGTGTGGCGGCGGTCAGAATCGCCGACGTGGCCTCGGCGCTCGGGGTGAGCAACGCGCTGGTGCTCTACCACTTCTCGACCAAGGAGAAGCTGGTCGCCGCCGCGTTCGCCCATGCCGCCGAGGACGATCTCGCGCATCTGCGCAAGCTGCTCGGCCGTCGTACGACCGCGCTGCGCCGGCTGCGGGCGGCAGTGCGCTGGTACGCGCCGACCGGGCAGGCCAAGGGGTGGCGGCTGTGGATCGAGGGCTGGGCGGCGGCACTGCGCGAGCCCGCCCTGCTGGAGGTGACGCGCGATCTCGACCGGCAGTGGAAGCAGGCGCTCGCGGAGGTCGTCGCCGAGGGAGTGCTCGCGGGCGAGTTCCACTGCCCGGACCCGAACGCCGCGGCCCTGCGCCTCACGGCCCTCCTCGACGGCCTGGCCGTACAGATGACGGCGTACGCGGGCGCGGTGTCGCGGACGCGGGCCCTGGAGTGGGTCGACGAGGCGCTCGCGCGGGAACTCGGCCTGGAGCAGGCGGCGTTGACCGCTCCATGAAACGGGCGGCACCGACCGCCCGTTGAGCGGCCGGCGCTCTTCGGCAGCGGGGAACAGCCCGCGGTCACCCTCGCGCCACGGGTCCGTCCCCCTTCGCGCACCGCCCCTGTCGCTCCGTCAAGCGACCGACTCGATCCGCATCTTGATGTCGTCGGGAGACAGCGCGCCCTTGGCCTCGGCGTGGTCGCCCGAGGACTCGCCGCGCAGTCGGCGTCCGATCCACGGCACCAGGTACTCGCGCGCCCAGTGCACGTCGTCGCGCCGGACGTCGAGCGTGCCGCGCGGCGGCAGCGGGGGCCAGGGCTGGTCCGGGTCGGCCGGGACCTCGACACCGAGGACCTGGCCGGCGCGGAGCGCCACGCGCGTGTGCCCCTCGGGAGAGAGGTGGAGCCGGTCGCCGTCCCAGGCTCGCCGGTCCTGGACCGTCTTGAGGGACCACAGGTCGAGCACCGGGCAGCCGTACCGGTCGGCGATGGCCCGCACATGTCCGTTGTAGGTGGCGATCTTGCCGCGCAGATGCTTGAGCACGGGCACGCCGCGGGTGTCGAAGCCAGTCGTCACCATGACGGTCCCGACGGCGGCGGTGAGGTCGGACACCGCGCGTTCGAAGCGCTCGGCGACCTCGTCGGGGTCGGTGCCCGGACGGATGATGTCGTTGCCGCCCGCGGCCAGAGAGACCAGGTCAGGCCCGATCTCCTTGGCCCGGGTGAGCTGATCGGCCACGATCTGGTCGAGCAGCTTCCCGCGCACGGCCAGGTTGGTGTACTCGAAGTCGCCCTCGGGCCGCCGGTCCGCGAGCAGTACCGCGAACCGGTCGGCCCAGCCGACCATCGCCCCGTCGGGCCCGGGGTCGCCGACGCCTTCGGTGAAGCTGTCCCCCACCGCCACGTACGACCCGATCACTGATCTGTTGTCACTCTTCGAATCGTTAGCCACAGCAACCATAATTCACCCTGGACTGTGACCTACGCGATCGTATTTTGGGGTTGACGGGCGGTGAGATAAGCCACTTGTAAAGGGTTGTCCAAAATCGGAATAAGCCTCTGATCAGGGGCGTTGATCCCGGGAACTGCCCTGCGCCGGGCTGCGATGTCAGCCGACGGTGACGCCGTGCGAGCGGAGGTAGGCGACCGGGTCCACGTCCGAGCCGTAGTACGGCGTGGTCCGGATCTCGAAGTGCAGGTGCGGGCCGGTCACGTTGCCGGTCGCGCCGGAGAGGCCGATCTGCTGCCCCTCGGTCACAGTCTGGCCGGCCGAGACGGACAGCTGCGACATGTGGGCGTACTGCGAGTACTCGCCGTCCGCGTGCCGGATGACGACCTCGTTGCCGTAGGCGCCGTCGTAGGCCGCCGAGACGACCGTACCCGCGGCGACCGCCTTGACGGTGGTGCCGGTCGGGACGACGAAGTCGACGCCCGTGTGATAGCCGCTGGACCACATGCTGCCTGCCACGCGGTAGCCGGTGCCGATGGTGCCGCCGGTCACGGGGAGGGTGTAGCCGCTGGAGGTGCTGGTGGTGTCGGAGCTCTGCTTCGCCGACGTGTCCTTCGACGAAGAAGAGGAAGACGAAGTGGACGAGGAGCCGGACGACTTGGTCGTGCTCGCACCCGTGTCCGTGCTCGTGCCCGTCGTGGCCTTCTTGCCGAGGGAGAGCTTGAGGCCCGGGTGGATCAGTGACGGGTCGCCGCCGATGGCCTCGCGGTTGTCCTGGTAGATCTTCTTCCAGCCGCCGCTGACGTCCTGGTCCTCGGCGATCTTCGCGAGCCAGTCGCCCGCCTTCACCGAATACGTCTTGACGCCTTCGGTCTTCGCGGTCGCCGCCTTCTGCGTCACCGTCTTCTCGGTCGCCGGAACCGACTGAACGGCCTTTTCCGGAGCGGAAGTCGAAGTGGCCGCGTGGGCGCCGGTGGCTCCCATGAGCGGAAGGGCGAGCGCGGCGCCGCCGGTTCCGGCTACGGCTATCGAGCGGGTGAGGAGCTGGGACTTCGGACGGCGGTGCTTACCCTTCGCGGGCATGAAGAATTCCTCTCCGGCGCCTGCGGGGTGAGCTGTCGGGTGCGGGCTGGAGATGCCCGGCCGCGCGCTGGTCGCGGCTTTACCCCAAGCCCGTTCCGGAGACCGGAACAGGCGTCTTACCTGTGGGTCCCCCGCTCCTGCCGCATACGGGTGGGTGTGTGCGGAGTCCGGTCGGCGGCAGGATTGGGCGTCCGTCCGGATTGGTGGCGAACGTAAGCGAGGAAGACGCAAAGGGACAAGCAGGAGGTTCCACGGTTTTGGGTTTCCTGTGATCTCCTGTGGGAATTCACAGTCACCCTCCGTGAATTCCCACCCGACTTCTCCCTCAATTCCCCTGGAAAAGCATGCCAATTACGTGAACATGACGAGCGACGTACGGTCACGGATATGACGCTGCTCACGTACAACCCCTCAGGTTCCCTTATTCCAGAGCGAGTTGTAACGAAGGCTGCAATTCGGGCAGAACGCTCAGATGCGACGCAGCCGGAGAACCGTCGCATCGAGGTCACCGCGCAGTCCGGTCCGCAGCCCGTGGTGCAACAGGACGGCGCCACGGTGCACTTCGCCCGTTTCGAGGCATTCGTACGACGCTGTCGGGTCGAGCCCGCGCAGCCGGAGCGCCGGTACCGGCTCGCCGTAGTGCTGTGCCTGGAGCAGGGCGAGGACGACGGCCTCGTCGCCGCGCACGTACTGGACGGCGCTCAGTCCGCCGGTCGGCGGGCGCAGCCGGTGGAGGTCGCCGTGCTGCACGAGCGGCCGGATCTCCTTGTAGAGGCCGATCCACTCGCGGGCCTCGGCGAGTTCCTCCTCGGTCCACTCCGAGAGGTCGCCGCCCACGCCGAGCACCCCGGCCATGGCGCTCACGAAGCGGAAGCGCAGGCTGCTGACCCGGTCGTTGAGCTGGGTGTTCGGGCTGTCGGTGACCCAGGCGGCCATCACGCGCGCGGGGTGGATCTGGCTGAAGCCGTGCTGGATGGCGAGCCGGTCGAGCGGGTCGGTGTTGTCCGAGGTCCACACCTGGTCCGTACGGCTCAGGATGCCGAGGTCGATCCGGCCGCCACCGCCCGAGCAGGACTCGAAGGCCACCCCGGGGTGGGCCTCCCGCAGCCGGTCCAACAGGGCGTACAGGGCGCGCACATGGTCGACCCAGAGGCGCTGCGGATAGGCGTCGCCGGGCCAGCCCGCGTCGGTGAAGCAGCGGTTGAAGTCCCACTTCACGTAGTCGATCGGGGCGCTGGAGAGCAGTCCGTCGAGCTGCTCCCAGAGGTATTCCTGGACGTCCTCGCGGGCGAGGTTGAGGACGAGCTGATTGCGGAACTCCGTCCGCTTTCGTCCCTCTTGGTACTGCACCCAGTCCGGGTGGGCGCGGTACAGGTCGCTGTCCGGGTTGATCATCTCGGGCTCGACCCAGATGCCGAACTGCATGCCCAGTGCGTGCACGCGGTCTGCAAGGGGCTTGAGGCCGGCGGGGAAGCGGTCCGGGTTGGGGGTCCAGTCGCCGAGTCCTGCACGGTCGCTGGTGCGGGCGCCGAACCAGCCGTCGTCGACCACGAACAGCTCGACGCCGGCCGCCGCCGCACGCTGGGCGAGCACCTCCTGCTGCTCCTCGGAGATGTCGAACTGCGTGGCCTCCCAGGAGTTGTAGAGCACCGGGCGGTCCCGGTCGGCGTCCGGGATGACGTACGTCCGCTGGTAGGCGTGCCAGGTGCGGCTGGCGCCGCCGAAGCCGGCGTCGCTCCACAGGGCCGCGAAGAGGGGCGTCGTGAAGGACTCCCCGGCCGCGAGGCTCAGCAGCCCGGACTCGTCGTACCCGGCGCCGCCGGTGATCTGTACGCGCGCGTCCGGGAGTTGGGCCACGGCGATCCGCCAGGACCCCGACCAGCCGAGGGCGCAGCCGTAGACCTCACCGCGTTCCTCGGTCGCGTCGGTGTCGAGCGCGACCCAGGGGAGGTACTGGTGTCCGGTGTGGCCGCGCCGGCTGCCGATGACCTTCTCACCGTAGGTGAGGGGGGAGCGCACCAGCCGTGACTCGGCGGCCCAGCGTCCGTGCACGTGCGACAGCTGCCATGCTTCCCGGTCGGGCAGTGTCCAGGTGGCGGAGTCGGCGCGCAGCAGCTCCAGCGGCTCGGTCCCGTCGTTGTCGAGGACCGTCCAGCGCTCCACGACGTCGCCGCGCGTCCGGTAGTGCAGGGTGATCGCCAGTCCCGCGTCGCGGAAGCGGAGCCGCAGTTCGTCGCCGTCCGTGTCGTGGCGGTCGAAGGTCCACTCGGTGCCGCGCCGCTCCGGCGTGCGTACCGACAGGGCGGGCCGGACGAAGCGGGGGCCGCCCTCGACCGGGTACTCCTCGCGTCCGTCGAGCGGGGACTCGAAGGAGGAGCCGCCGGGGAGCGGGCGGGCGGCGAGTTCCTCGGCGTCGGCGAGCGCGATACGGGGACCCCAGTGGAGATGGAGCAGTTCGTCGCGCTCGGTGAGATGGACGGCGTAACTGCTCGTGGGGCCGGACAGCACCCACGTACGGCCGTTCTCGGCGGTCTCCAGCATCAAGTCCCTCACAGATTCGAACAAGTCCACTCAAGCGTCAACATCATCAATGGTGCGGGACCTGCGAGGCAACGCCTGTGGAGAACTCATAGCCTGTGGAAATCCATGTCACACGGTCGGGTCAGCGATGCCGGCCCGGCCCGTTCAGCACTCCGCTGAAGCCGGCCAGGACGGAGGGGTTGGCGGCGAGCCAGGCCCGTACCCGGTCCACCCCGTGCCCGTCGGCCGGACCGGACCGGAAACAGGTGTCCAGGGTGTCGAGCAGGGCGCCGACCGCACGGCGGGCCAGTGGTTCGCGCACCCGGTCGTGCGCCTGGGCGGCGCGGTCCCTCCACAGCCGCGTCTCGTCGGCCGCCGAGGAGGTGGGCGGGCCGAACGCCGCGACGACCATCAGGCCGAGGGCGGACATCGCTCTGCGGTCGAGCGGTGCCGTGGGGCTGTCCCAGACTCCGGCGAAGATCGCCCGGGCCTCCGGGAAGCGGTCTCCGTGGAAGGCGAGTGCGCCGCGCAGGATGGCCGCGGCGGCGCGGAGATCGTCCGCGCCCAGTTCGTCGGCGAGCCGCGCCACCTCCGCGAGCCGGTGCTCGGCCGTCGCGATCGCGCCCTCCCCGATGTCCAGGCAGACGATCCGCAGCGCGGTGTACGCGTAGAGCGCACGCGCGCCGATGGAGCGGAGGACGAAGGTCGCTTCGGTCCAGTGCCGGCGGGCCCGGTCGCGGAAGCCGCCGCTCTCGTCCGCGTCGCCGCAGAGCACGAGGGAGAACGCCCGCGCGTAGTCGTCGCCCGCGGCACGCGCCGCCGAGACGGCGGTCAGGCCGTGCGCGCGGGCGCCGTCGATGTCGCCGCGCTGGAGGCAGTACGTCGTCCAGTTGGTCTGCAGGACCGCCCGGTCCCAGTGGAAGGCGGTGCCCACGATGCCGTTCTCGGCCCGTACGAAGAGTTCCTCCACGTCGTCGTGGCGCCCGCTCAGCATGGCGTGGAACGGCTCGTGGCATGCTCCCAGGACGGCGAGGGCGGGATTCTTCGCCCGCCGGCACGTCACCTGGTACTGGTCGATGAAGATGCCGGCCTCGGCATGCCGGCCGACAACGTGGCTGAGCCAGACGAGCCAGGTGAGCGCACGGAAAAGCGCCAACTCGTCCGCCTCGGTGGGCTCCGCGACGTCGTAGGCCCGCAGGCTGCGCCGGAGTCGGTCGATGCCCTCCTCCTCCCGGCCGCTGATGGTCCAGTAGTAGGCCCGTCCCGCTTCCAGGCCCAGTGCCTCGGCTGTTCTCCCCCGGGCCATCAGGAGGTCCGAGGCCGCCCTGACGTTGGCGGATTCCGCGGTGTGCCGGCTGATCCACTCCCCCTGGTCGCCGGGCGCGATTCCGGCGGCGCTCCCGTGCACGAAGCGCAGGGCCCACGCCATGAAGCGTTCCTCCGCCTCGGCCGCCCGCCCTTCGCCCCGGAGCCGGTCCAGCGCGTACTCGCGGACCGTCTCCAGCATCCGCAGCCGGCTCCCGTCGGGCGTCGGGACAGTGAACAGGAGGGATTTGTCGACCAGTTGGGCCAGCACCCGCAGGGTCTCGTGACGGTCCGCCGCCGGGAGGGAGAGCGCCGTCTCCGCCGTGTCGAGGGAGCAGCCGCCGACGTACAGGGCGAGTTCGGTCAGCACCCGCTGCTCGGTCGCGTCCAGGAGGGCGTAGCTCCAGTCGAGGACGGCGCGCAGGGTGCGGTGCCGGGCAGGGGCGGTCCGCTTCCCCTTGGCCAGCAGGGCGAAGCGGTTGTCGAGGCGGCGTTCGATCTCGCGCACCGGCAGCAACCGCACGTGTGCGGCGGCGAGTTCGACCGCGAGCGGCAGGCCGTCGAGTCTGCGGCACAGCGAACGGATGTCATCCGGCACCGACCCGTCCGCGGTGAAGGCCGGGTCGATCATGAGAGCCCGGGTGCCGAACAGGTCGGCGGCCTCGGCGTCGGACATCGGCGCGAGCGGGAACAGCCTCTCGCCCGCGACGGCCAGCGGCGCCCTGCTGGTGGCCAGGACGGTCAGTGCGGGGCACCGGCCCAGCAGGACCGCCGCCAGCGGGGCGACCGTGTCGAGGAGATGCTCGCAGTTGTCGAGCACGAGGATGGCCTGACGCTCCGTCAGGAACGAGGTGAGCCGGTGCACATAGTCGTGCGGCGGCTGGTCGGGCCGTACCGAGGCGTCCGACAGACCCAGCACCGCGGCGATCGCCGGGAGGACACCCGTGCCGTCCGCCGCGGCCAGATCGACCCACCACACGGCGTCGTACGAGGACGTCATCGACGCGCAGGTCTCCAGCACCAGGCGTGTCTTGCCGACACCACCAGGCCCTACGACGGTCACCAGCCGCTCCCGCTCCAGGGCCGCACGCAGCCCGTCGAGGTCCGCCCCGCGGCCGACGAACGGCCCGAGGGGGTGGTCGGGCCCGCCCCGGCCGGGTGCCGGCCGGGAGTCGGCGGGTGCCGGGAGCAGTCGTACGGTGTCCGTGGCCGCCGTCCCGGGAGACCGGTCGCGGGCGAGCAACTCCTCGTGCAGGGAGCGGAGTTCGGCGGAGGGGTCGACACCCAGCTCGGAGCGGAGCAGTCTGCGGCCCGCCTCGTACACGTCCAGGGCCTCGGCGTGGCGTCCGCAGCGGTGGAGGGCGAGCATCAGACGTGCGCGGGACCGTTCGCGCAGGGGTGCGGCGGAGACAAGTGCCGTGAGTTCGGGGACCAGTTCGGCCGCGTGGCCGAGTTCGAGACCGGCGGTGGCCGCGTCCTCCCGTGCGCCCAGGCGCAGTTCCTCAAGACGCAGCCGCTCGGCGTCGAAGACCCGGGCCTTCAGACCGTCCAGGGCGCGGCCCCGCCACAGCTCAAGTCCCCGGCGCAGAACGTCTTCCGCCTTCCGGTACGCCCCTGCCGCCAGGTGCTCACGCCCCTCTTGGACCGCCGCCTCGAATCGGACCGTGTCGAGGTCGTCCTCCGGCGCCAGCACCAACTGGTAGCCCCCGTAACGGGATTGAAGGCGCCGGCCGCCGCCGTGTGTCGCGAGTGCCGCGCGCAGCTTCGTCATCTGGACCTGGAGCGCGTTGACCGGGTCCTTCGCCCCGCGCTCCTCCCACAGTTCGTCGATGAGCGTGTCCCGGTGCACCACCGCTCCCCCGGCCAGCAGGAGTCGGCCGACGATCGCGCGGGAGACGGCACCCGGCAGAGCGACCACGCCGCTCCCGTCGGCCAGTTCCAGGCGGCCGAGGAGCCGGAAGCGGATGCCGTCATCGTTCATGTCCGGACCTTCGTGCACGTCGGCCACCGTACGGAGGAGGTGGCGGTTACCCGCAAGGGTTGCTGGTTCCCGTTGGGTACCATCGCTGGATGACGAAGACATCGGGCCTCTGCGACGACCCCAAGAGCGTCTATCTGGCGGCCTGCCCC
This sequence comes from Streptomyces sp. W16, assembly GCF_033194735.1. NCBI lineage: Bacteria > Bacillati > Actinomycetota > Actinomycetes > Kitasatosporales > Streptomycetaceae > Streptomyces > Streptomyces sp. W16. The sequence continues at coordinate 5,686 of NZ_JAWOAI010000196.1, read as the reverse complement.
TGCCGCGACATGCTGGACCTGCTCGCCAACAAGTGGAGCGCCCTCGCCCTGGGCGCCATGGAGGACGGCCCGCAGCGCTTCGGCGCACTGCGCGCCCGGCTCCAGGGCGTGAGCCCCAAGGTCCTCACCCAGACGCTGCGCCGCCTGGAGGACTACGGTCTGGTGGACCGCCGGATCTACGCCGAGGTACCGCCGCGTGTCGAGTACAGCCTGACCCCGCTCGGCCTGGACGCCTGCGCCCCGCTCGCCCATCTGCGCACCTGGGTGGAGCAGAACATAGACCGGTTTCCCGACTCCGACTGACCCCACCTGGACACTTCCCAATGGGAAGTAAGCTCCCTTGAAGGTTACTACCTCCCGATGGATACCGTTCGGAGCGTGGCCGCGGCCCTTCACCGGCCATCGCACGAATCGAGGAGATCCATGATGAGCGTGACCCCGAAGACGATGCCCGCCGTCGGCTACCTCAAGAGCCTGCCGATCGACGACGACGAAAGCCTGCTCGACCTCGAACTGCCCGTCCCGCAGCCAGGTCCGCACGACCTGCTGGTCCAGGTCGAGGCGGTCGCGCTCAACCCGGTGGACTACAAGGTCCGGCAGGGCAACGACCCGGGCGGCGAGCCCAAGGTGCTGGGCTGGGACGCCGCCGGCACGGTCGTCGCGGTCGGTGACCGGGTGGAGTTGTTCGAGGTCGGCGACGAGGTCTTCTACGCCGGGGCGATCGACCGGCCGGGCACCAACTCCCGCTTCCACGCCGTCGACGAGCGCATCGTCGGCCGCAAGCCCACCACGCTCTCCTTCGCCGAGGCGGCGGCACTCCCGCTGACCTCGCTCACCGCCTGGGAGGGCCTGTTCGAACGCCTCGGTCTGCGCCAGAGTCCGGAAGAGACCGGCACGCTGCTGGTGACCGCGGCGGCGGGCGGGGTCGGGGCCATGGTGGCCCAGCTGGCCCGGGCCCTCACCGGCCTGACCGTGATCGGTACCGCCTCCCGCCCGGAGACCGTCGAGTTCGCGCGCCGTATGGGCGTGACACATGTGGTCGACCACCATCACCCCCTGCCCGCGCAGGTGGCCGAGGTGGCACCCGGCGGGGTGGACCACATCTTCGGCACGGCCGGTACGGACCGGAACCTCGCCGCGTACGCCGAGATCCTCAAGCCGTTCGGCGGGCTGCTGGCCATCGACGACTTCGGTGCCGTGGAGATCGGTCTGCTGAAGTCGAAGAGCATCTCCTTCCACTGGGAGCTCATGTTCACCCGTTCCCTGTACCAAACCCCGGACCAGGCGGCGCAGCACCGCATCCTCGGCGAGATCGCCCGGCTGGTGGACGAGGGCAGCCTGCGGACCACGGCCACCCGGGACCTCGGCACGATCAACGCCGCCCATCTGCGCGAGGCGCACCGCATCCTGGAATCCGGCGCGACCATCGGCAAGGTGACGCTCACCGGATTCTGATCCGCCGGTGAACCTCCCCCTTCCTCCCCTCGTTTACCAAGCGGAAGAGGAAAAGGCTTTCTCGTAACCACGGAAAGGTGACGAGCATGCGGGTCATGAGGTTCACCCCGGAGCAGCGCGTAGACCACGTGCTCCGCTGGGCAGCGGAATGGAACGGCGCGCGACGGGGACGAAGTATGTGGGCCTACTCGCTCAGTCTGGGGGGCTCTCATGCCCTGCTGAACGACTGGGTCAACAACGAGCGGCTCATGGATCTCCTCACCTCCGAGGAGAGGAGATCCGTGAATGAGGCGCGTGAGCGGGCGAGACAATAGCGTTCCCCAGTATTCCGAAGAGCGGCCGACACCGGATGTTTCCGGTACCGGCCGCTCTTCTCCGTCCTGTTCAGCGATTCCGGCTGCGTCTGCGGTGCGACTCGGCGTAGGCCTGCGCACGGAAGACGAGCACCGGGTCGTCGGAGAGCTCTGTCCCCGGGGTGACCCGGGTGGGGTCGAACCGCTGCGCGGCCCAGTAGTCCTGGTCCTCGACCGGCGCGGTGAGTTCCAGGCGTCCGGCGGTGATCTCCTTGCGCTGCTCCGGCCAGGCGACGGCGGGGTCGTGCGTCGGATCGTCCTCCTCGGCCAGCTGGACCTGGAGGGTGAACGCCACCGGGCCCCGCCCGAGGCGCTGGTGGAGTTCCTCGGTCAGGTACTGGTCAGGGCGGGTGGCCGCCTCCTCGGCGGAGAGTTCCGCGCGGCCGGCCTCCGGCTCCCAGCGGTAGCGCACCGGCTGTCCGTTGCCCGCCGCGTCGGTCCAGACGAACGCGTGGATCGCCCAGTAGGCGGCGGTGTCGTAGCCGACCGGCACCGGTGGGCGCTGTGTGACGGCCTCGGCCAGGTGCGGATGGGCGGCGACGTAGGCCTGCACCCTGCTCATGTCGGGTGCCCCGGTGGCGGGGTCCGGCCGTAGCGCCTCGGTCAGTTCGAGGAACTGCCCCGGGGTGGAGGCGACGAACAGCGGAACCGTCATCGCGACGAGGTCGGTGTCGCCGCCGTCCGGCAACTGGAACCGGACCGCCATCCCCCGCGCCACCGGCATGTTGTCGCGCGAGCGCGGATTGCCCTCCGAGTTCGAGAACCGCACGATGACGGGGGTCGGCGGGCCCTGGAGATGGGCCGCCGTGGTGAGGCCCGCCGCGTCGCCGGTCGGAGTGAACGTCGCCCTGCAGCAGACGCCCCGCGCGCCGGAACGCCGGTGTCCCGGATACAGGCCGTGCATGCGTTCCATGCTGTCGACGACCTGCTGGGCGGTGGGCAGGTCTGCGGGGATGCTCGACATTTCGTTCCTCCACGACGGAAGTGAGGTGCCGCGAACACGGTGCCCGTCACATTCCGGTACACGAGGAGGACCGCAGAAACGGTTCACACACCTGAGGCACACGCCCCGGCACCGCCTACGGGGTGTAGCCCCGCTCCGCCAGCGCGGCCCGAAGTGCCTTGAGTGCCAGGTGTGTCCGGGACTTGACCGTGCCCGGCGGGATGCCCAGCATGCTCGCCGTGCGGGCCACGGACTGGTCCAGGAACTCGACGTGGACGAGGATCTCGCGATGCTGCAGCGTCAGGTCCGCCAGGGCCTCACGCACGATCTTCTTGGTGAGCGCGGGGTCGACGTGTTCCGGGCCGGGCAGGTCCCGCAGCGCGGTGTCGACCGTCTCCGGCGGGCGGGCCTGCCGGGCGCGGTAGCCGTCGATGACGAGGTTGCGGACGACGGTGACGAGCCAGGGCCGGATGCCCTCGGCCCCGGGGTCGAGGATGTCGGCGTGCTGCCAGGCGCGCAGGACCGCTTCCTGGACCAGGTCCTGGGCCTGGTGACTGTCGCCCCGGAGCAGTCCGGTGGCCACTCTCAGCAGGTACGCGCCGTGTTTGTCGTAGACGGCGCGGATGAACGCCTCGTCCCGCGCCCGGTCACGCGTCGCGCCGTCCGGGCGGCCCGGCCGGATGTCCCGGATCGCTGTGCTGTGTTGCCTCATTGCCACGTTCCCCCAGTGCGCCGTGGTCCTGCGCAGCGCACCAATTCGTTGAAAGCTGAACGGGGAAACCTTGGGAGGGACCTCTTGCCGCCCGCTTGATGTCCGCTTTCCCCGCCCGCGCCCGTGAGGACAGGCGCGGGAAAGGAAGCGGACAGCGCGCACGCGCGCGTGCCGGGTCACTACGGCCGGGCTACGGGCGGGTCCTTGGCCAGGGCGGCCCGGACCGCCGCCTCCCGCAGTTCGGGCAGTTTCCCCGACCAGTCGCCCAGCAACTCCTCGGCGGGCAGCAGCCGGACGGCGGCGAGCGCGGTGCGGATCTCACCCACCTCGCCCGCGCAGGCCGGGCACTTCCCCACATGGCCGCCGACGCGTACGGCCTCTTTGGGATCGAGGGCCGCCATGGCGTAGGCGGCCAGTTCGGTTCTCTCCTGCTCGCATGTCACCGTGCGGTCTCCAGCCTGCCGACGCCGTCCGTTCCGTCCCGGCCCATTCCGGTGTCCTGCTCCTGGGCGCGGTCTATCCCGGGGTGATGGTGTGGTTGTTGACCCGGAAGAGGTTCCGCGGGTCGTACCGCCGCTTCAGGCGGCGCAGCCGGGCCAGGTCGGCGGCGGTGAACACGTTCTCCGCCCGGTCGTCACGGCCGGCGAAGTTCGTGTACGTGAGACCCGTGGACCACGGGCGCAGCCTCTCGACCATCCCGCCCAGCATCGCCGTACCGGCCTCGACGACCTCCGGCGGTCCGACCGTCGCTCCCCACACGTTGAACACCGCGTCCCGCGCGGCGACGGGACCCGCCGCGGCCGGCCGGGCCGCCAGTGCCCCGCCGAGATGCCTCAGCTCCAGGACCGTGACGAGACCGCCGGCGGCCACCTGGGCGCTCTCCACCAGGGAGTCGACGGCGGCGGCCGGCAACTCGGCCAGCAGGGCGCCCTGTTCCTCGTACGGGAAGGGTTCCGCCGGGTCGGTGTGCACAAGGGCGTACGAGCCGTAGGGGTGCCGGGCGATCGTGTCGAGGATCCCCGTGCCGATGGCCCGGAAGGGGGCGATGAGCTTCTCGGCCTCCTCGTCGGTGCCGAGGTGGGTCACCCTGACGTGGGCGAGGAACCGGCCGCGCAGCGGTTCGGGTATCTGCGGGACCGGCGGGAAGTTCAGCAGCGCCACCGAGCAGGTGAAGGCGTCGGGCGCGGCACGGACCACCTCGGGGAAGGCGCGGAGCACGGCCTCGACGTCCTCGGCGGGGAAGTAGAGGCCGCCGCCGTAGAAGGAGGTCACCGGGAAGAGCCCGATCTCCAGTGCGGTCACCACACCGAAGTTGCTGCGTCCGCCGCGCAGGCCCCAGAAGAGGTCGGGTTCGGCCTCCGGGGACACGCGGCGCGGTGTGCCGTCCGCCGTGACCACCTCGATCGCCACGACATGGTCGGCGGCCCAGCCGTAGGACCGGCCCAGGAAGGGGCTGAGTCCGCCGCCGAGGGTGAAGCCCACGACTCCCACGTCCGGGCTGGACCCGTTCAGCGGTGCGAGTCCTTCCTCCTGAGCGGGCCCCACGACGTCCGACCAGCGTGCGCCCGCGCCCACGCGGGCCACTCCACGCTCGATGTCGATCTCGACCGTGCGCATCGCACCCGTCGTGACGAGCAGGAAACCGTCCTCGGCCGGGAACGGCTGGTGCCCGGTGGCCATGACCCCGACGGGCAGGTCGTGCGCGCCGGCGAAGGCGACCGCGGTCCGCACATCGGTGGCGCTGCCGGCCGCGACGACCAGGCGGGGCCGCTGCCGCGACCGCAGGTTGAACCCCGCGACCGCCGCCTCGTAGCCCTCGTCGCCCGGGACGAACACGGATCCCCCGATCCGGTCGGCCAGTTCGGTGACGGCTTCTTCGCCGACAGCGGTCCGGCCCTGGTACTCGGTCATGCTGCTGTGCCTTTCGTCGGAGCGGCGGCCACCCGGGAAGCAGGCGGAAACGGCTCCCCGACGCGACCGGGTGCCGTCCGATGGCTGCTACGGCGCACACCCCGAAGAGGTTCACGGCCCGCGCGGGCCGTGTCGGCGATGGTTCGGGGCGGTCAGCAGAAGGCGGCGAGTACCGAGGGGCCGTCGGCGAGCCAGGCGCGCACCTGGTCCCTGCCGTCCTGCCCGCCCGCCCTGGAACGGTGGTGGGCGTCGAGCCTGTCCAGCAGTACGCCCATGGGACGGCGAACTGTCCCGTGTTGGCCGGGTTGGACG
>NZ_JAWOAI010000195.1:0-16851 GCF_033194735.1 Streptomyces sp. W16 | reverse complement strand
CGCAGCCGGCACCCACCCCGACCCCGAGCCGGACCGCCAACTCCCCTGCCCCCGCGCCGAGTCGGCCGAACCTGTGCGTGCCGATCATCGGGCTCTGCGTGGACCCGCTGGTCCAGCACGGGCACGGCTGACGGCTACGCCGGGGTCGAGTCCCGGCGGGTGAGCAGCCAGGGTTCGACCACGCCGAGGCCACGCACCGGGCGCTGCCACATCGGCTGGAGCGCGAAGCGGTACGTCGGGGGCTCCTCGCCCTCCTTCTCGGCGGTGGCCGCGGCCTCGGCGGCCTCCGCCTCGGAGGCGGGGGCCTCGCCGCTGCGGATGAGTTCCTCGGCGAAGGCGCTGTCCACGAGGACGGCGTCGCGGGGAGCTATCGAGGTGAGCCGGGAGGCGAGATTGACGGTCGTGCCGAAGACATCGCCCATGCGGGTCGTGACCGTGCCGAAGGCGATGCCGACGCGGAGTTCGGGCATGGTCTCGTCGTGGGCCATGGTCTCGATCAGGCGCAGCGCGATCTCGGCGGCGACCCCGGCGTCGTCGGCGGAGAAGAGGACTTCGTCGCCGAGGGTCTTGATGAGCCGGCCACCGCGCGCGGCCACCAGGTCGGCGGCGGTGGTCTCGAAGGCCTCGACGAGCTCGCCGAGTTCCTCCTCCTCCATACGGCGGGTCAGCCGCGTGAAGCCGACCAGGTCGGCGAAGCCCACGGCGAGGCGCCGGTCGACCATCTCCTCGTCGTCACTGGCCTGGACGACCCGGCCGGCCGAGGCGGCGAGCTGGCGCCGCCAGACGTAGACGAGGAACTCCTCCAGCTCGGGCAGCAACAGCTCGATGATCGGGTACGTCACCTCGGTGCGCGACATGCCGGGCTCGGGCGGTTCGGTCAGGCCCTCCAGGAACGAGTCCATCTGCCAGCCGGCCAGCCGGGCGGTGGTCTGCCCGGTGGAGCGGGCCACCTGCACGGCCATCGCCTCGCTCAGCAGCCCCGCCTCGACAAGACCGGCGAGGCGGCGCAGCGCGAGGACGTCCGCCTCCGTGAACGCCTTGGCCTGTCCGACGTCGGCGAAGCCCATGGCCCGCCAGAAACGGGTGGCCAGCTCCATGGAGACACCGGCGGTACGGGCCGCCTGGAAGGGGGTGTAGCGGCGCTCCGCGCCCAGGATGAGCCCTTCGAGGCGCAGCGCGAGGGGGTCTTCGCCGGGCTCGGCGGCATAGGGGTCGACCCGGCCGTCGGCGGCATCGGGGTCCACCCGGCCGTCCGCGTCCGCGCCGGAGCCCGTGTCGTCGACGGTCACGCCTGCTGCCCTTCCGATCTGCCACGGTCAGGTATCGACCGGGCCCAATGCTACGGCAGGTGTGGGCCAGCTCACTCCGTGAGTCACACGGACATCGTGGCCACAAGGGCGGTCGGGGTCACGCGGGGCGCAGGTGCACGATGTCGCCCGCCCCCACGGGCTCCTGCACGCCGTCCTCCGTGGCCAGTACGAGTCGCCCGTCGCCGTCGATCGCGACGGCCTCCCCGGTGATCGACCGGTCCCCGGGCAGTTCGGCCCGTACGACCCGGCCGAGCGTGGCGCAGCCGGCCGCGTAGGTCTCCTGGAGGCCGCTCTCCACCGGGTCGCCGCCCGCCGCGCGCCACTTGTCGTACCAGTGCTCCAGGGAGCGCAGGACCGCCCGCAGCAGCGGGTCCCGGTCCGTGGTGACGGCCCCGGCCAGGGCCAGGGAGGCCGCCTGGGGCACAGGGAGTTCGTCCTCGCGCAGGGTGACGTTGATGCCGACGCCGACGACCACGGCGTCGTCCCCGGCGCGCTCGGCGAGGATGCCGCCGGCCTTGCGTTCCTCGCCGCCGACAGTCACCAGCAGGTCGTTGGGCCACTTGAGTGCCGTGTCGACGCCGGCCGACCGGGACAGGCCGGTCGCGACGGCGACACCGGTGAGCAGCGGGAGCCAGCCCCAGCGGGACACGGGGACGTCGCCCGGCTTCAGGAGGACGGAGAAGAAGAGCCCGGAGCGGGCCGGTGCCGTCCACTGCCGGTCGAGGCGCCCGCGCCCGGCGGTCTGTTCCTCGGCGACGAGCACGGCGCCCTCGTCGGCGTCCCCCGCGAGTGCCCGGGCGACGAGGTCGGCGTTGGTGGACCCGGTGCGCTGCACGACCTCGATGTCGCAGTAGAGGCCCGCGTGGCCGCCGTCCCGCACCAGGCCCTTGCGCAGCGCGGCGCCGTTGAGCGGTGGACGGTCCAGATCGGACCAACGGCTGCTGTTCTCGTCTGAGGCATCTCGCGGCGTCATGCAAGCCACCCTAGGTGTGTTGTACGCCGCACTGCCGATCGGTAGGCCCGCCACTACTCTACGAATGAGTAACCGACCCCCCTTTTGAGCAGGCAGGGAGCCGTAATCCCGATGTCCGAGCCGGAAGCGCCTCAAGAGATCGACATCCACACCACCGCCGGGAAGATCGCGGATCTTCGGCGCCGCACCCAGGAGGCGACGCACGCGGGCTCGGAACGCGCGGTCGAAAAACAGCACGCCAAGGGCAAGTTGACGGCCCGTGAGCGGATCGACCTGCTCCTGGACGAGGACTCCTTCGTCGAGTTCGACGAGTTCACCCGGCACCGGTCCACGGACTTCGGCCTGGAGAAGAACCGCCCCTACGGCGACGGTGTCGTCTCCGGCTACGGCACGGTCGACGGCCGCCCCATCGCCGTGTTCTCGCAGGACTTCACGGTCTTCGGCGGCGCCCTGGGCGAGGTCTACGGCCAGAAGATCGTCAAGGTGATGGACTTCGCGCTGAAGACCGGTTGCCCGGTCATCGGCATCAACGACTCCGGCGGCGCCCGCATCCAGGAGGGCGTGGCCTCGCTGGGCGCGTACGGCGAGATCTTCCGCCGCAACACCCATGCGAGCGGGGTGATCCCGCAGATCAGCCTGGTCGTCGGCCCGTGCGCGGGCGGAGCGGTGTACTCCCCCGCGATCACCGACTTCACCGTGATGGTCGACCAGACCTCGCACATGTTCATCACCGGCCCGGACGTCATCAAGACGGTCACGGGTGAGGACGTGGGCTTCGAGGAGCTGGGCGGCGCGCGCACCCACAACTCGGTCTCGGGCGTGGCCCATCACATGGCGGGCGACGAGAAGGACGCGATCGAGTACGTCAAGCAGCTCCTCTCCTACCTCCCGTCCAACAACCTCAGCGAACCCCCGGCGTTCCCCGAGGAGGCGGACCTCGCCGTCACGGACGAGGACCGCGAGCTGGACACCCTGGTCCCGGACAGCGCGAACCAGCCGTACGACATGCACACGGTGATCGAACACGTCCTGGACGACGCCGAGTTCTTCGAGACACAGCCACTGTTCGCGCCGAACATCCTCACCGGCTTCGGCCGGGTCGAGGGCCGCCCGGTCGGCGTCGTAGCCAATCAGCCCATGCAGTTCGCGGGCTGCCTGGACATCGACGCGTCCGAGAAGGCGGCGCGCTTCGTCCGCACCTGCGACGCGTTCAATGTCCCGGTCCTCACCTTCGTGGACGTCCCCGGCTTCCTGCCGGGCGTCGACCAGGAGCACTACGGCATCATCCGCAGGGGCGCGAAGCTGATCTACGCGTACGCGGAAGCGACAGTCCCCCTCATCACGGTCATCACCCGCAAGGCCTTCGGCGGCGCCTACGACGTCATGGGCTCCAAGCACCTGGGCGCCGACCTCAACCTCGCCTGGCCGACCGCCCAGATCGCCGTCATGGGCGCCCAGGGCGCGGTCAACATCCTGCACCGGCGCACACTCGCCGAGGCGGAGGCGGCCGGTGAGGACCTGGACGCGGTGCGCGCCCGCCTCATCCAGGAGTACGAGGACACCCTCCTCAACCCCTACATCGCGGCCGAGCGCGGCTACATCGACGCCGTGGTCCTCCCCTCCGACACCCGCCGCCACGTCGTACGGGGCCTGCGCCAGCTCCGCACCAAGCGCGAGTCCCTGCCCCCGAAGAAGCACGGCAACATCCCCCTGTAGAGGAGCCGTTGTGACGATCAAGGTCGTACGGGGCAACCCGACCCCCGAGGAGCTGGCCGCCGCCCTGGCGGTAGTAAGGGCCCGCGCCGCGGCGGCAACAACACCGCCCGGCGCACCGAGCCAACGCGACGCGTGGTCGGACCCGTCCCGAATCGCGAGCGCGAGGCTGCCCCACCCGAGCCCGAGTGCATGGACCCGCACATTCTGGCCCGGCTAGGCACATTAAGGGGCGCGGGGCTGTGCCAATATGCGGCTCCGCCGCGTGGGCGCACAGCGGCACAATTCCGGGCACCAATTTAAGTACCCGTACTCAGGCGCCGCCCCCCGCCAAGCCGCACGCTAGTGACATGCTCTGGTCCGACCCCAAGAACGAGCCGCCGGATGAGCTGCGGGAGACGCAGCTCATGTTGCGGCGGCTCGGGGTCATCATGGCACTCGCGATGGTGCTGGCCATGATCGTGCTCGGACTGTCGGGCTGAGGCGAGCGGCCGGGGCGCCGCCGATACCCTGGCCGTATGACAGATCAGCCGCGCCGCCGACTCGTGCTCGCCTCCCAGTCCCCCGCCCGGCTGGGCCTGCTGCGGCAGGCCGGGCTCGATCCCGAGGTGATCGTGAGCGGGGTGGACGAGGACGCCGTCAGCGCCCCCACCCCGGCCGACCTGGCCCTCGCCCTCGCCGAGGCGAAGGCCTCCGTCGTCGCCGCGAAGCCCGAGGTCAAGGGCGCGTTGGTGATCGGCTGCGACTCGGTGCTCGACCTGGACGGCGAGGCCCTCGGCAAGCCCGCCGACGCCGAGGAGGCCACCGCCCGCTGGAAGTCGATGCGCGGCCGGGCGGGCACACTCCAGACCGGCCACTGCGTCTACGACACGACGAGCGGCCGGTACGTCTCGGCGACCGCGTCCACTGTCGTCCGCTTCGGTGAGCCGACCGACGCCGAGATCGCGGCGTACGTCGCCTCGGGCGAACCCCTTTACGTCGCCGGGGCGTTCACCCTCGACGGCCGTTCGGCGCCGTTCGTCGAGGGCATCGACGGCGACCACGGCAACGTGATCGGCATCAGCCTGCCGCTCGTTCGCCGCCTGCTGGCCGAACTGGGCGTCGGGATCACGGAGTTGTGGACCCCGCGAGACAAATAGCGATCAGGAGGGACTGGGGGCCGGCGGCGGGGCGATCGGCGCCGGGTCCTTGTCGGGCTGCTCGGGATCCTTCGGGCCTGTGGGGTCCTTGGGGCCGTCCTGTGCCGGGGCCGCGTCCGAGGGGCCCGGGAGGCGGTCGTAGGTCATCAGGAGCAGGATGACGAGGCCGAGCACCACCACCATGAACACGAACGCGACCTTGTTCAGCACCATGGCCCACGCGAACGCGCCCAGCAGTCCGTGCACCACGGCCACGCTGATCAGCAGGATGCGGCCGAGGCCGGCCGGGGCCCGGTCGCGTACCGCGACCAGCAGGGCGACCAGGGCGCACAGGAGGAAGTAGAGGCCGAAGACGACTCCGCCGATCTTCGAGGACACGGACATCGCGTCGGGGTCGATACCGGCCAGAGACATGTTCTGGCGGTCGGCGACGATCCCCAGGAACCAGTTCAGCCCGGCGACGCCGAAGGCCTCCACGAAGAGAACGACCGCCAAGATCCATGCCACCGGTCTGCGCACCACCGGCCCCCACCCACTTCCGTTCGAGACATCCCGAACGCTACTAACGGGTAAACCGCGGGACAAGGGTTGTGCCGGGGGCAAAGAATCATTGGACCATTCGTAGGGACTCCACAAAGAAACGGCGTGGCGCGCGGCACGCTCTCACAGAGACCTTGACCACACCGGAGGGCTAGGGTTTTCCGGAGGAGTCCTGCGTACCGAGGTGCGACAAGGGATTTCGCGGGTCGAGCGGGCCTCGCATCACGCTCCGTGTGGGCAAGCTCACCACTGGGGACGGGTCGATGCGTCGTGTCGGCAGTCCCTAAACTCGGCTTGTTTCAAGGAGGGAGCCTCAATCGTGCGCAAGGTGCTCATCGCCAATCGTGGCGAAATCGCTGTCCGCGTTGCCCGGGCCTGCCGGGATGCCGGGATCGCGAGCGTGGCCGTGTACGCCGACCCGGACCGGGACGCTCTGCATGTCCGCGCCGCGGATGAGGCGTTCGCCCTGGGCGGTGACACACCGGCGAGCAGTTACCTGGACATGGGCAAGGTCCTGAACGCGGCCCGTGAGTCCGGTGCCGACGCCGTCCACCCGGGCTACGGCTTCCTGTCGGAGAACGCCGAGTTCGCCCAGGCGGTCCTCGACGCGGGTCTGGTGTGGATCGGTCCGCCGCCGCAGGCGATCCGGGATCTCGGTGACAAGGTCGCCGCCCGGCACATCGCCCAGCGTGCCGGTGCCCCGCTGGTGGCCGGCACCCCGGACCCCGTCTCCGGTGCGGAGGAGGTCGTCGCGTTCGCCGAGGAGCACGGGCTGCCGATCGCGATCAAGGCCGCGTTCGGTGGCGGTGGTCGTGGTCTGAAGGTGGCCCGGACGCTGGAGGAGGTTCCCGAGCTGTACGAGTCCGCGGTGCGTGAGGCGGTCGCCGCCTTCGGGCGCGGTGAGTGCTTCGTGGAGCGCTATCTGGACAAGCCGCGGCACGTGGAGACCCAGTGCCTGGCCGACACCCACGGCAACGTGGTCGTCGTCTCCACGCGTGACTGCTCGCTGCAGCGCCGCCACCAGAAGCTCGTCGAGGAGGCGCCCGCGCCGTTCCTCTCCGACGCCCAGGTCGCCGAGCTGTACGCGTCGTCGAAGGCCATCCTCAAGGAGGCGGGCTATGTCGGGGCCGGGACGGTTGAGTTCCTGGTCGGGCAGGACGGCACGATCTCCTTCCTGGAGGTCAACACCCGTCTCCAGGTGGAGCATCCGGTGACCGAGGAGGTCGCCGGCATCGACCTGGTGCGGGAGATGTTCCGGATCGCCGACGGCGAGGAACTCGGCTACGGCGATCCCGAACTGCGCGGGCATTCCTTCGAGTTCCGCATCAACGGGGAGGACCCGGGCCGTGGTTTCCTGCCCGCGCCCGGCACGGTCACCACGTTCGCGCCGCCGTCGGGCCCGGGGGTCCGGCTGGACGCCGGTGTCGAGACGGGCAGTGTCATCGGCCCGGCGTGGGACTCGCTGCTCGCCAAGCTGATCGTCACCGGCGCGAGTCGTGAGCAGGCGCTGCAGCGTGCGGCGCGGGCGCTGGAGGAGTTCCGGGTCGAGGGCATGGCGACGGCCATCCCGTTCCACCGCGCGGTCGTCACCGACCCCGCGTTCGCCCCCGAACTCACCGGCTCCGACGAGCCGTTCACGGTCCACACCCGCTGGATCGAGACCGAGTTCGCCAACGACATCAAGCCCTTCGCGGCGCCCACGGACGCCGAGGCGGACGATGACGCGGACCGCGAGACGATCGTCGTCGAGGTCGGCGGCAAGCGCCTGGAGGTCTCCCTCCCGGTCTCGCTCGGCATGTCGCTGGCCCGCACCGGTCTCGCCGCCGGGGCCAAGCCCAAGCGCCGCGCGGCCAGGAAGTCCGGCCCCGTCGCCTCCGGCGACACCCTCGCCTCGCCGATGCAGGGCACGATCGTCAAGGTCGCGGTCGAGGAGGGCCAGGAGGTCAAGGAGGGCGACCTCATCGTCGTACTCGAAGCGATGAAGATGGAACAGCCGCTGAACGCGCACAAGTCCGGCACCATCAAGGGACTTGGCGCGGAGGTCGGTGCGTCCATCACGTCCGGCGCGGCGATCTGCGAGATCAAGGACTGACCCGGCAGTACGTCCGGAGGTGCCCGGCCGACAGGAACAGCCTGTCCGCCGGGCACCTCTGTAATGTGACGGGACAGTGCCTAGGAGGGCAGGTGGGACCCATGGCCGACACAGCCAGGCCGCCGGCGGGGCTGCGTGCCGACGCCCGCCGCAACTACGAGCGGCTGCTCGACGAGGCCCGGGTGTCCTTCGCCGCGCACGGCACGGACGCGTCCCTGGAGGACGTGGCCCGGCGCGCGGGTGTCGGCATCGGCACGCTGTATCGCCACTTCCCGAATCGACAGGCCCTGATGAGCGCGGTGTTCGAGGACGCGGTGGGTGAACTCCTGGCCCGCTCCCGCGAGTTGCTCTCCGCGCCGCAGCCGTGTGCGGCCCTGGTGACCTGGCTGCGCGAGATGGTGGCCCACGCGAGCGAGTACCGGGGGCTGGCGCGGGCCCTGATGGCGGTGGGCCAGGACGAGACGTCTGCTCTGGCCCGGTGCAGTGCGCCCATCCGGGAGGCGGGGGGTGCGTTGCTCTGCCGAGCGCAGGACGCCGGTGACGTGCGCGGTGACGTCGAGATCGGCGACCTGCTTCAGCTGACCCATGCGATCGCGTTGGCGGCCGAGGGGAACCCTGGGGATCCTGAACTGGCTGACCGGTTGCTGACGTTGACCTTGCGCGGGTTGAAGCCGTAGCACTTCGTCTGCGGGCCGGTGGGGGCTGGTCGCGCAGTTCCCCGCGCCCCTAAAAGGTCGGACCAGCTGAGCCGCTTTTAAGGGGCGCGGGGAACTGCGCGACCAGCCACGACGGCGCCGCAGCCGAATTGCGCACCGATCAACGCCTGCGCAAATCCGCCACCCTAGCTGCCCGCTCCCGCTCAGGAGACTCCCCGCCCAGCACGCCCGCTGCCCTCAACCCCGGTCCCCCGCCCGGTACTTGACCCCGCCGCGGAGCCGGAAGGGGCACGTCCCGGCGTCGTTGTTCCCGCGCCGGGGCCTGATCACCCCCCTGGCCTCCCGCCGCGCCGGCCACGGCGATCTGCACCCCCTGATCGGCCAGCGCCTGCAACTCCGTGGCCGCGCGGTCGTCGTGGCCCGGGGGCTCGTCGGTGACGAGGCGGGTGATCACGTCCGTGGGCACGGTCTGGAACATGGTGTCCGTACCGAGCTTGGTGTGGTCGGCGAGGACGACGACCTCGGCCGCCGCCTGCACGAGGGCCCGGTCGACGGACGCCGACAGCATGTTGGACGTGGAGAGTCCGCGCTCGGCGGTGAGCCCGCTTCCGGAGAGGAAGGCCCGGGAGACGCGCAGCCCCTGGAGGGACTGCTCGGCCCCGCTGCCCACCAGCGCGTAGTTGGAACCGCGCAGGGTGCCGCCGGTCATCACGACCTCCACGCGGTTGGCATGGGCCAACGCCTGGGCCACCAGAAGGGAGTTGGTGACTACGGTCAGCCCGGGTACCCGGGCGAGCCGGCGGGCCAGTTCCTGGGTGGTGGTACCCGCCCCCACCACGATGGCTTCGCCCTCTTCGACGAAGCTCGCGGCGAGATCGGCGATTGCCGTCTTCTCGGCGGTCGCGAGATGCGATTTCTGCGGAAAGCCGGACTCCCGCGTGAACCCGCCCGGCAATACCGCACCGCCGTGCCGGCGGTCGAGGAGTCCTTCTGCCTCCAGTGCGCGCACGTCCCGCCGTACGGTCACTTCGGAGGTCTGGACGACGCGGGCGAGCTCACGGAGCGATACGGCCCCATTCGCTCGCACCATTTCGAGGATCAATTGGCGACGTTCTGCAGCGAACACGAAACTGACAGTAACCCCAACGACCGTCTGCTTTCAGCTGTTTGCGGTGAATAGCAGAAGTTGTTCGCACAGGGGGGCGAGAAGTGGTATAGGGGTTAGTCCCTGCGCCTATGCCGCACGAATGGGCGGCAACTCCCCGTGACCAGCGGGGAGTCGGTGCGGCCTCAGACTTCGCCGGTCGCCTTGCGGGTGTGCAGCTGTCGGGCCACCTCGGCGATCGAGCCCGAAAGGGACGGGTACACGGTGAAGGCGTTCGCGATCTGTTCGACCGTCAGATTGTTGTCGACGGCGATCGAGATGGGGTGGATCAGTTCCGAGGCGCGGGGCGCGACGACCACACCGCCGACGATGATTCCGGTGCCCGGGCGGCAGAAGATCTTGACGAAGCCGTCCCGGATGCCCTGCATCTTCGCGCGCGGGTTGCGGAGGAGAGGGAGCTTGACGACGCGGGCGTCGATCTTGCCGCCGTCGACGTCGGCCTGGCTGTAGCCGACCGTGGCGATCTCGGGGTCGGTGAAGACGTTCGAGGAAACCGTCTTCAGGTTGAGCGGAGCCACCGCGTCGCCCAGGAAGTGGTACATCGCGATACGGCCCTGCATCGCGGCCACCGAGGCGAGCGCGAAGATGCCGGTCACGTCACCGGCCGCGTATACGCCGGGAGCGGTCGTCCGCGAGACCTTGTCGGTCCAGATGTGGCCCGAGTCGCGCAGCCTGACGCCCGCTTCCTCAAGGCCCATGCCCGCGGAGTTCGGGATGGCGCCGACGGCCATGAGGCAGTGGGAGCCGGTAATGACGCGGCCGTCGGCGAGGACTACCTCGACCTTGTCGCCGACGCGCTTGGCGGACTGGGCGCGGGAGCGGGCCATGACGTTCATGCCGCGGCGCCGGAACACGTCCTCCAGGACGGCGGCGGCGTCCGGGTCCTCGCCGGGGAGGACGCGGTCGCGGGAGGAGACCAGGGTGACCTTGGAGCCGAGGGCCTGGTAGGCGCCGGCGAACTCGGCGCCGGTGACACCGGAGCCGACCACGATCAGTTCTTCGGGGAGTTCGGTGAGGTCGTAGACCTGGGTCCAGTTCAGGATGCGCTCGCCGTCGGGGCGGGCGTCGTCCAGCTCGCGGGGGTGACCGCCGGTCGCGATGAGGACGGCGTCGGCGACGAGGGTCTCCTCGGTGCCGTCGGCCGCCTTCACGATCACCTTGCGGGAACCGTCGATCGCCTGCATGCCGTCGAGCCGGCCCCGGCCGCGCATCACGCGGGCGCCGGCCCGGGTCACGGACGCGGTGATGTCGTGCGACTGGGCGAGCGCGAGGCGCTTCACACGGCGGTTGACCTTGCCGAGGTCCACGCCGACGACCCTCGCCGCCTGTTCCAGCGGTGGGGTGTCGTCGGCGACGATGATGCCCAGTTCCTCGTACGACGAGTCGAAGGTGGTCATCACCTCCGCCGTCGCGATAAGGGTCTTCGACGGCACGCAGTCGGTCAGCACCGACGCCCCGCCCAGACCGTCGCAGTCGACGACGGTCACCTCCGCGCCGAGCTGCGCTGCCACCAGCGCCGCTTCATAGCCGCCGGGTCCGCCACCGATGATCACGATCCGAGTCACGTACCCCATTGTCCCGCACGCTTCAAGATGCTTCCGCCCGGGTGCGGGCGCGGTGGGTGGTTCGCCTGTTGTTCGTGGTGGGTCGGTGCCGCGTCGGGGGGTGTCCGTCCTCGGAACGGCGCGGAATCGGTCGGTCGAGAGAGCAAGGGTGTTGACGCGCCAACCGCTGCGGGCGGACACCCCCCGACACGGCACCTTCGCGCCGTACGCGGGTGGCGGGCCTCGCGGTGCGCCGCCGTTCCGAATACTCAGGGGGCCTCGGCGTTGCCGGGTGCCTCGGTGGCCCTGGGTACCGACGGTTACGGGAGTGGCGGGTGTGTCCGCTGCCGTACTCTCGAACCATGTCGCTCTACGCCGCGTACGCCGGCAATCTCGACGCGCGGCTGATGACCCGCCGCGCTCCGCACTCGCCGTTGCGCGCCACGGGCTGGCTGAACGGGTGGCGGCTGACCTTCGGCGGTGAGCACATGGGCTGGGAGGGCGCGCTCGCGACGATCGTGGAGGCGCCGCGCTCCCAGGTCTTCGTCGCGCTGTACGAGATCGCCCCGCCCGACGAGGACTCCATGGACCGCTGGGAGGGCGTCGGCCTCGACGTCTACCGCCGGATGCGGGTCCGGGTGCACACCCTGGACGGCGAGGAACCCGCCTGGGTGTACGTCCTCAACGGGTATGAGGGTGGGCTGCCGTCGGCGCGGTATCTCGGTGAACTCGCCGACGCCGCGGAGTCGGCGGGTGCGCCGCACGACTATGTGATGGAGCTGCGGAAGCGCCCCTGCTGAGGGGTTCCCACACATAACGCCCGTCACAGGTCTCGTTGGAAACGACAAGACAACGATCGCAGTCCCGTGAGCTCTGTCATCTACGCGCGTAGGCCCAGACCAGCTACCCTCAACCGCGTGAACGCATCTCTTCTTCCGGACGACATCCAGGGCGACCCCCACGCCGCCGCTGACGCCGCCGCCACGCGCCTGCGCGAACTGACGGGCGCCGAGACCCACGACGTCGCTCTTGTGATGGGCTCCGGCTGGGGGCCGGCCGTCGACGCACTCGGCGTTTCCGAGGCCGACTTCCCCGTCACCGAGCTGCCCGGTTTCCCGCCGCCGGCCGTCGAGGGGCACGGGGGCAGGGTCCGCTCGTACGCGATCGGTGACAAGCGCGCGCTGGTCTTCCTCGGGCGTACCCACTACTACGAGGGGCGCGGTGTCGCCGCCGTCGCGCACGGGGTCCGTACCGCCGTCGCCGCCGGCTGCAAGACCATCGTCCTGACCAACGGCTGCGGCGGGCTGCGTGAGGGCATGCGCCCCGGCCAGCCGGTCCTGATCAGCGACCACATCAACCTCACGGCGGCCTCCCCGATCATCGGCGCGAACTTCGTCGACCTGACGGACCTGTACTCGCCCCGGCTGCGCGCGCTCTGCAAGGAGATCGACCCCGGTCTGGAGGAGGGTGTCTACGCCCAGTTCCCCGGTCCGCACTACGAGACTCCGGCCGAGATCCGCATGGCCCGGGTGATCGGGGCGGACCTGGTGGGCATGTCGACGGTGCTGGAAGCGATCGCGGCGCGTGAGGCGGGTGCCGAGGTGCTGGGTATCTCCCTGGTGACGAACCTCGCCGCGGGGATGACGGGGGAACCGTTGAACCACGAGGAAGTTCTACAGGCGGGCCGGGACTCCGCTACGCAGATGGGGTCGCTGCTGGCTCAGGTGCTGGGCAGGCTGTAGGCACGCCTGTCGGCGCCGGCCGGCACTGTCCAGCCCGTTGGGCCCCCTCTGGGGCCGAAGAGGGGTCTGGGGGCGCAGCCCCCGGGTACCCGCACCACGAGACGACGAGAGGTTGACCAGGACGTGCACGACGAACTCATCGCCCGCGCCAAGGCTTGGCTCGCCGAGGACCCCGACGCGGAAACGCGCGACGAGCTCGCCAAGCTCATCGACGCCGGGGACGTCACGGAGCTCGCGGAGCGCTTCCGCGGCACCCTCCAGTTCGGCACCGCCGGCCTCCGCGGCGAACTCGGTGCCGGGCCCATGCGGATGAATCGCGCCGTCGTCATCCGCGCCGCCGCCGGACTCGCCGCGTACCTCAAGCACAACGGCCACACCGACGGAGTCGTCGTCATCGGCTACGACGCCCGGCACAAGTCCGCGGACTTCGCCCGCGACACCGCCGCCGTGATGACCGGCGCGGGACTCCGGGCGGCCGTACTGCCCCGCCCGCTCCCCACCCCCGTACTCGCCTTCGCCATACGGCACTTGGGCGCGATCGCGGGCGTGGAGGTCACCGCCAGCCACAACCCGCCGCGGGACAACGGCTACAAGGTCTACCTCGGCGACGGCTCCCAGATCGTGCCCCCGGCCGACGCGGAGATCGCCGCCGAGATCGAGGCGATCGGCTCACTTCACGACGTGGCCCGGCCGACGGAAGGGTGGGAGACCCTCGACGACAGCGTCCTCGACGCCTATCTCGCCCGCACCGACGCCGTCCTCGCCCCCGGCTCCCCCCGTACCGCCCGCACCGTCTACACGGCGATGCACGGCGTCGGCAAGGACGTCCTGCTGGCCGCGTTCGCCCGTGCCGGGTTCCCGGAGCCGGTGCTCGTCGCCGAACAGGCCGAGCCCGACCCGGACTTCCCGACCGTCGCGTTCCCCAACCCGGAGGAGCCGGGCGCGATGGACCTCTCCTTCGCCCGGGCCCGCGCCACCGACCCCGATCTGATCATCGCCAACGACCCGGACGCCGACCGCTGCGCCGTGGCGGTGAAAGCCGGCGGCGACTGGCGCATGCTGCGCGGCGACGAGGTCGGCTCCCTGCTCGCCGCGCACCTCGTGCGGCGCGGCGCCCGGGGCACCTTCGCCGAGTCGATCGTCTCCTCGTCCCTCCTCGGCCGTATCGCCGAGAAGGCGGGCCTGCCCTACGAGGAGACCCTCACCGGCTTCAAGTGGATCGCCCGGGTCGACGGTCTTCGCTACGGCTATGAGGAAGCCCTCGGCTACTGCGTCGACCCCGACGGTGTGCGCGACAAGGACGGCATCACCGCCGCCCTGCTCATCACCGAGCTGGCGTCCGAGCTGAAGGAGGAGGGCCGCGATCTGCTGGACCTCCTCGACGATCTCGCCGTGGAGCACGGTCTGCACGCCACCGACCAACTCTCCGTGCGCGTCGAGGACTTGACCGTCATCGCGGACGCCATGCGGCGGTTGCGCGAGCAGCCGCCGACCGAGCTCGCGGGCCTGTCCGTCACCAAGGCCGAGGACCTGACCGAGGGGACCGACAAGCTGCCGCCCACGGACGGGCTGCGCTACACGCTCGATGGTGCCCGCGTCATCGTCCGGCCCAGCGGCACCGAGCCCAAACTGAAGTGCTACCTGGAGGTCGTGGTCCCCGTGACCGCGCACTCCGACCTCCCGGCGGCCCGCGCACGGGCGGCCGAGACGCTGGCGACGATCAAGCTGGACCTGTCGGCGGCGGCCGGTATCTGAGCCGTCACCCGCAGTCCAGCCGTTCACCCGAAGACGGGGTGTCCCAGTCCGGGACACCCCGTCTTCGGGTCTGCCGCGCCACAGGACCTACAGCCAGCCCTGACGGATGGCCACCAGCGCCACCCACACGACCGTGAGCAGCGCGGCATACGGCCACAGCGGGCGCCCGCGCTCCTTCTCCCCGCTCTCACCGGTGGGCCGCAGGGCGGGATCGGCGATCATCGCGGAGAGTTCGGCGGCCAGGGCGTCGTAGGGGTGGGTGAGGCCGCGTGCGCGTTGCAGTCGGGCCGAGTGCGGAGCGGCGACCACCCAGCAATCGCCACCGCGCCATCGCAGCTTCAGGTCGAACCCCTCCCGGCGGGCCGAGCGGAGGTCGTCCCAGGGGATGTGCCGCGGCCGGAGCAGACCCTTCAGCCAGATGCCGGTGCGGTCGGCGGTGATACGCCAGGACAGCTTCACGGGGATCCGGGTGGCGCCCCTCAGACCGATGACGAGCAGCAGGGCGCGATGCCAGAGGCTCTCGTCGGTCGCGATCCAGTACAGCCAGACGGCGCATTGGGCCATCAGGAAGGTCGCCAGCCAGTCCACCGGACCCGCCCGCCAGCGCCGTACCGGCACGGGCCCGGCGCTCTCCGCCCGCACGGCCGCGACCAGTTCCTCGTGCCGCGCGTCGTTCCGGGCCGCCCGGACGGCCTCCCGCTTCTCCCGCACGAGCCGCCGCCGCACCCCGGACTCCGACAGCGGACGTACGGGGCCCGTCGACCACTGCGTCAGCGGCGGCCGACCCGGCTTCGGGGCCGCGCTGACGAGCAGGATCTCGGCGCCGTCGAAGGGTGTGCCGTAGAGGACCGCCTCGCGCAGGGGGCCGGACCGCTTGGCAGCGGGACCACCGTCGAGGGCATCATCGAGTGCGTCGAGGAGGTCGTCTGCGTCGTCGACATCGTCGAGCGCGTCGAGCGCGTCGACGGAATCCTCCGGGCTCTCCGGGCTCTCTGGGTCCTTGTCGGTGTGGTCGGCGATGTCCTCCGGTTCCGAGACTGCGACCCGGAACAAGGGCCGTAGGGCGGCCGTGTCGTCGGCGGCGAGGACCTCCGTGTCGCCGTGTACGGTCTCCCGGACCAGTACGCGCAGGACGGGGGCCGGAGTCTGCCGCAGCGCGCGGGCCCGCTGTCGGCCCAGCGCGCCGGACAGCAGGACGGTGAGGCCGAGTCCGATCACGTGGACGCCGGTCATCGTGGCGGCCCGCTGGTTCTCGGCGTAGGGGACGAGGGGCGCCAGGGCGGTCAGTACGGCGCCGGGTACGAGGAGGAGTGCTCCGGCGCGGATGAGGAAACGGCCGCGGCGGACGGGCCTGTCGGCGTCGGGGAGACGGGCCGTGATGCCCTCGGACGCGGCGAGGGCCGCCTCCCGCTGTCGTTCACGCGCGCGTGCCCGGTATTCGGCGGGCGGCACGGAGAGCACCAGCGCCGGCAGGACGACACCGCCGAGCACCCACCAGGACGCGTGCGGCGACCACGACGCGTACCCGACCACCGCGATGAACAGGACCGTCGCCGAGTACCGGACGATCTCGGGCCGCCATAGCACCCAGATCACCTGGAGCGGCAGCACCGCCGCCAGATACGGGGGCAGACCGCCGTAGTACAGCAGTGCCGCCGCCGACAGCCAGCCGCACAGCACCGCGAGCTTCACGTGCATCAGCCGCAACCGCACCGACATCCGGTGCGGCGGCAACGCCCGCGTCCAACGGCGCGGGTGCTCCCCACGCCAGGAAACACAGCCGTCGGGTATCGCGGAGGCGGGCAGCCGCCGTAGCGGCTCCCGGAGGTTCGTGCGCATGACGTCCCAGAGACTCGGACCACGGGCGTGGTCGGCGTGGCTCGGCTTCGCCTCCGGGTGGGGGACCGCCGTCGCGGCCGAGTTCGGGTCGAATGATGACCCGGAAAGCTGTGAGAGCCGGCGGTGGTCCGGTCAGCCCGTCGCCAGCAGGATCGTCAGGACTACGGCACCGGCGAGCGCCGGGGCGATCACCTCGTACGCCCAGCGCACCGTGACCTCGCCCTGCGCCGACTCCGCCTGCTCCCGGTTCTCCAGCAGCTCGTTCAGGTCGCCCATGATCTGGTCGGACTCCGCCCGCGTGGACTCACCGGCCCCGGAGCCTCCGCCCAGGCCCCCGCCGAAGCCCCCGAACCCGCCGAACCCGCCGCCGAAACCCCCGGCCC
>NZ_JAWOAI010000194.1:0-16885 GCF_033194735.1 Streptomyces sp. W16 | reverse complement strand
GGGTCGGCGTCGATGCCCGCGGCGCTCAGGGCCGCCCGATAGCCGCGGTGGCGTTCGCCGAAGGTCCAGATCTCCCGTCTGTCGCCGAGGTAGCCGATACGGCGGTGGCCGTGCGCGATGAGATGGCGCACGGCCTGCTCCACCGCGCCGAAGTTGTCCACCACGACGGTGTCCACGTCCAGGCCCGGTGCCGCCCGGTCCACGCACACGATCTTCGTGCCCCGCGCCTGCGCCGGGCGCAGGAAGCGGTGACTGCCCGCGGCCGGGGTGAGGATCAGCCCGTCGACGCGGCGGGCGGTGAAGGCCGCGATGACCTCCCGTTCGCGGTGCGGGTCGGCGCGGCTGGAGCCGATGAGGACCATGTTGCCGCGCCGGTGGGCGATGTCCTCGGTGGCCGAGGCGACGGCGGCCATGAAGGGGTCGGCAACGTTGTCCACCATCAGTCCGATGGTCTGGCTCAACTGGTCCGTACGGCGCAACTGCCGTGCCACGTCGTCGCGTTGGTACCCCAGTCTGCGGACGGCGGCCTCCACCCGGGCGGCGGTTCGCGGTGCCACTCCCGCCTCGCCGTTGACCACCCGGGACACCGTCATCACGCTCACGCCCGCTTCCGCGGCCACGTCCTTCATCCTGGGACGACTGGCCACGCCACGTCCTCCAGATCTCGTCGCGCGCGACCGGACCGACGGGTCGACGGCGTGCGCCCGAACCGTGTCCGTCCCGACCCTTGACGCCCACTCAAGGGCCTCCCAGAATCGACGAACTGTTAACGATACCAACCAGAAAGCACAGCATGGCCTCTGCAAGGGAACCACTTCTCGCGGCACACGGTGTGGTCAAGCGTTTCGGCCATGTCCAGGCGCTCTCGGGCGCCGACTTCACGGCGTACGCCGGTGAGGTCGTCGCACTGATCGGTGACAACGGCGCCGGCAAGTCGACTTTGGTGAACGTACTTTCCGGTGTGCTCACCCCGGACGAGGGCGAGGTACGCCTGGACGGGGCGCCGGTCCGGTTCTCGGGACCGATGGACGCGCAACGGCACGGAGTCGAGACCGTCTACCAGGATCTTTCGCTGGCACCCGATCTGGACGCGGCGGCCAATCTCTACCTCGGCAGGGAACTCGTACGCGGGGGGCTGCTCGGCCGCCTGGGCGTGCTCGACCGGCCCACGATGCGGCGGGAGGCGATCGCGGCGTTCGGTGAACTGGGCGTCGAACTGAAAGATGTGACGGCTCCTGTGACAACGTTGTCGGGAGGGCAGCGGCAGTCCGTGGCCGTCGCCCGCGCGGTCGCCTTCGCCAACAAGGTCATCTTCATGGACGAGCCGACCGCCGCCCTGGGCGTCGTCCAGCGCGCCCGGGTCCTGGAAACCGTGCGCAGGGTCGCCGACCGGGGCATCTGCGTCGTCCTCATCAGCCACAACATGCCCGAGGTGCTGTCGGTCGCGGACCGGGTCGAGGTACTACGGCTGGGACGCCGGGTCGCCTCGTTCACCGCGGCCGACGCCACGATCGAGAAACTCGTCGGCGCCATGACCGGATCACTGGACGAGCCCGTGCACAACGGCGACTCCGGCACGGTCGGCGCGACGGAAGCGGAGGACGGGCGATGAGCGCCAACAGCCAGGACATCAAGCCGGCCGCTCCGGTGCAGGATCCGCCCCGGGCCGACGGCGGACGCCTCGCGATACCCCCGTGGCTGCGACGGGCCGCCGGTATCAGCGAGTTGTGGACCTTCGTGATCCTCGTCGCGCTGGTCGCGTTCTTCACCATCGCAGCGCCGGGCAAGTTCTTCACGCAGTACGACCTCACGCAGATCGCCGTGAACGCGGCCATCTATCTGGTCCTCGGTGTCGGCATGACGTTCGTGATCATCACCGCGGGCATCGACCTGTCGATCGGCTCGGTGCTGGTGCTGGCGGCGGTCGCGGCGGGCGAGTACAACATCCACCACGGCGGACCCGCCTCCAGCTGGGGCACGGTCGCCGTCTGTGTCGTCATCGCCCTTGCGGTGGGCGCCGGTTGGGGCGCGCTGCAGGGGGCGGTGGTGGCGACCGGGAAGGTGCCGCCGCTGATCGTGACCCTGGGCGGGCTGGGCGCGGCGCTGGGCATCGCCGAACTCGCCACCGGCGGCCAGGACCCGGCCGGTGCCGCCGCCACCCACCTCCAGAACAGCCTGGGCTTCGGCAAGTTGGCCGGCATCCCGTGGATGGTGATCCTGGCCGCGGTGGTCACCGCCCTGTTCGGCGCGGTGCTCGGCGCCACGAGGTTCGGCAGCCACACCCTGGCGATCGGCTCCAACCCGACCGCCGTCCGGCGTGCGGGCATCCCGGTGGGCCGCCATCTGATCATGGTGTACGGCCTGATGGGCCTGCTGGCCGGTCTTGGCGCGGTGATGTGGCTGGCCTCGTACGGGACGACGTCCATCGCCGGGCACTCAACCGACAACCTGAAGGTGATCACCGCCGTGGTCCTGGGCGGTACCAGCCTGTTCGGCGGGCGGGGTTCCGTACTCGGCACCGTGATCGGTGTGTTCATCCCCGCCGTGCTGACGACCGGGCTGATCGTCATCGGCGTGCAGCAGTACTGGCAGGACGTCGCCGTCGGTGTCGTCCTGGTGGCGGCCGTCTACATCGACCAGATGCGCAGGAAGACCCGAGAGCGCGCATGACCGCCTCCCCGACCTTCGCCCCAACCCTCGTTTGACCCTGGAGGACAGCCTTATGTCGAGCATTCGCATCACGCGCAAAGTACTGGTCGCCGCGGGCACCGTGCTGGTCCTGACCGGCGCAGCCGCCTGCAGTTCGTCGAGCGACAGCGGTAGTTCGGGGTCGAAGGGGGGCGCCTCCGGGAAGAAGGTCCGGCTGATCACCGGCGTGAAGAGCGACCCCTTCTACATCACCATGACCTGCGCGGCGCAGACCGAGGCCAAGGCCAAGGGCATGGACTTCTCGGCGGACGGTTCCGCGCAGTGGGACGTGTCGGTGCAGCGGCCCCTCCTCGACTCGGTGGCGGCGTCGCGGCCGGACGGGCTGCTGATCTCGCCGGTCGACGTCAGCGCGCTCACCCCGTCGCTCAAGCAGATCCAGTCGGCCGGGACCAAGGTCGCCCTGGTCGACACCACGGTCACCGACTCCTCGATCGGCATCACCCGGATCTCGTCCGACAACGAGAAGGGCGGCCGGGTGGCGGCCGACGCGCTCGCCAAGCTGATGAACGAGAAGGGCTCGGCGATCGTCATCAGCGTCAAGCCCGGTGTCTCCACCACGGACGCCCGCATCAAGGGCTTCACCGAGGAGATGAAGAAGTACCCGAACATCAAGCTGCTGCCCACGCTCTACGACAACGACCTGCCGGCCACCGCGGCCTCCCAGATCCAGTCGACCCTGGCGGCCCACCCCGACCTCGGCGGTGTCTTCGCGGGCAACACCAACACCGGTACAGGCATAGCCACCGGTCTCAAGCAGGCGGGCAAGCAGGGCACGGTGAAGGTCGCCGCGTTCGACGCCGAACCGGACGAGGTGGCCTCGCTCAAGGCGGGCGCCCTCCAGGTGCTGGTCGCGCAGGACCCGGCCGCGATCGGCAAGGAGGCCGTGGACCAGCTGGCCGCCGCCTTCGAGGGCAAGTCGGTCCAGAAGTCGATCGGCACCAACATGGTCGCCATCACCAAGGCGAACATGAACCAGCCCGAGATCAGCAAGTACTTCTACAAGGCGGGCTGCTGACCGGCCCACGACCACAGGTTCCGCCGGGCACCCCACCGCTTCCGGGGCGCCCGGCGGAATTGCTTCAGCAGGGGGACTTTGCATGACCATGCGCGAGCGTGCATAATCTTCCTATGTCTAAGGTCCTCACCTCCCTCCCCGCCGGCGAGCGCGTCGGCATCGCCTTCTCGGGCGGGCTCGACACCTCCGTCGCGGTCGCCTGGATGCGCGACAAGGGTGCCGTCCCCTGCACCTACACCGCCGACATCGGCCAGTACGACGAGCCCGACATCGCCTCGGTGCCCGGCCGTGCGCAGGCCTACGGCGCCGAGATCGCGCGCCTGGTCGACTGCCGTGCGGCGCTGGTCGAGGAGGGCCTGGCCGCGCTGACCTGCGGGGCGTTCCACATCCGCTCCGGCGGGCGCGCCTATTTCAACACCACCCCGCTGGGCCGTGCCGTCACCGGCACGCTGCTGGTCCGGGCGATGCTGGAGGACGACGTCCAGATCTGGGGCGACGGCTCGACCTTCAAGGGCAACGACATCGAGCGGTTCTACCGCTACGGCCTGCTCGCCAACCCGCATCTGCGGATCTACAAGCCCTGGCTGGACGCGGACTTCGTGACCGAGCTCGGTGGTCGCAAGGAGATGTCGGAGTGGCTGCTCGCGCACGAGCTGCCCTACCGCGACAGCACGGAGAAGGCGTACTCCACCGACGCCAACATCTGGGGCGCCACCCACGAGGCCAAGACGCTGGAGCACCTGGACACGGGCGTGGAGACCGTGGAGCCGATCATGGGCGTCCGCTTCTGGGACCCGTCGGTCGAGATCGCCACCGAGGACGTGACGATCGGCTTCGACCAGGGCCGCCCGGTGACGATCAACGGCAAGGAGTTCGCCTCCCCCGTCGACCTCGTCATGGAGGCCAACGCCATCGGCGGCCGGCACGGCCTGGGCATGTCCGACCAGATCGAGAACCGGATCATCGAGGCCAAGAGCCGCGGCATCTACGAGGCACCGGGCATGGCCCTGCTCCACGCCGCCTACGAGCGACTCGTGAACGCGATCCACAACGAGGACACCGTCGCCCAGTACCACAACGAGGGCCGGCGCCTCGGTCGCCTGATGTACGAGGGCCGCTGGCTGGACCCGCAGGCCCTGATGGTCCGGGAGTCCCTGCAGCGCTGGGTCGGCTCGGCGATCACCGGCGAGGTCACCCTGCGGCTGCGGCGCGGTGAGGACTACTCGCTGCTCGACACGGTGGGCCCGGCGTTCAGCTACCATCCGGACAAGCTGTCCATGGAGCGCACCGAGGACTCGGCGTTCGGCCCGGTGGACCGGATCGGCCAGCTCACCATGCGCAACCTCGACATCGCCGACTCCCGCGCCAAGCTGGAGCAGTACGCCGTGCTCGGTCTGATCGGCAGCGGCAACAAGGCGATCGGCGCCGCGCAGGCCGCCGCGACCGGCCTCATCGGCAGCATGCCGGAGGGCGGCGCCGAGGCCATCGCCTCCCGTGGCGAGGTCTCCGAGGACGACGCGCTGCTGGACCGCGCCGCGATGGAGTCCGGCACGGACTGATCAACTCCGGGGATCAGTACCGCCGTTGGGCCGGTTCGACGCGTGTGGCGTCGGGCCGGCCTTTCGTCGCTCGGCGGCCCTGGCAGGACGAGTATCCCGGGAGGTGAGAGGTGCCATGGCAGTGGGCGGACCGCGGGACGTGCTGGCCGGCTGGACCGACTACGACGCGGCGGGCTTCGAGCTCGGGAAGGTCTTGGGGGTGTTTCCGGCGAACCAGTCGTTCGGCGGGGTCAAGCGAATGTTCTGGGTGGACGGTTACCCGCTCGGTGCGATGCTCGTCGACATCCTCGACCGGATGGCCGAGGCGGGTGTGCTGCTGAAGAACGAGGACCGGCAGTACATGTGGAACCCCGACGAGTCCGACCTGTCGCTCACGCGAGGCAGCGTCGAGGGGCGCGAGCCCTCCCCCTGAACAGGAGCACGTGACCTGCGGCAGGAGGCCACCAGCCACCCGCCCCTCCCCCACACGCCCCGCGTAACCTTCCCTCGTGACCACGCCCAAGACCGTCGATGTGAGCGTCGACGCGATGATCGATGACCTCCGGACCCTCGTCGAGGTCGAGTCGCCCTCCCGCGACTTGGACGCCCTGCGGAAATCGGCCGAGACCGTCGCCAGTGTCGTAGAGGCACGGCTCGGTGGCCGGGCCGAACTCGTCGACAGCGAGGGCGGGCCGCATGTCCACTGGTCCGGCGGTGGCACACCCCGTGTGCTGATCCTCGGTCACCACGACACGGTGTTCCCGCTCGGCACTCTCGGACGCCGCCCGTTCAGGGTCGAGGACGGTCACGCGACCGGCCCCGGCGTCTTCGACATGCTCGGCGGTCTGGTGCAGGCGATCCACGGGCTGGCGTCGCTCGACGACCGGTCCGGCGTCGAGATCCTGGTGACCGCCGACGAGGAGGTCGGCTCCCACTCCTCCCGGGCTCTCATCGAGCAACGCGCCCTCGCCTGCGGTGCCGTGCTGGTGGTCGAGGGCGCCGCCGACGGCGGGGGTGTGAAGACCGCCCGTAAGGGCTGCGGCACGTTCGAGGTGTCCGTCGCGGGCCGGGCCTCGCACGCGGGGCTGGAGCCCGCCGCCGGGGTGAACGCGCTGGTCGAGGCCGCGCACCAGGTGCTGGCCATCGCGGCGTTGGAGCGGCCCGAGGTCGGTACGACGGTCACCCCGACCGTCGCGTCGGCGGGCCCGCTGGACAACGTCGTACCGGCGGCGGCCACCGTCGTCGTGGACGTCCGCGTCGAGTCGGCCGAGGAGAAGGAACGGATCGAGTCCGCGTTCGCGGTGCTGGTCCCTCAGCTCGACGAGGCCGTGCTCACCGTACGGGGAAGTATCGGCCGGCCGCCGATGCCCGAATCGGCGGCGGCCGGGCTGTTCGCCGTGGCACAGCGGCTGCTTCCCGGTCTCGAAGGCAGGGCGGTCGGCGGTGGCAGCGACGGCAACTTCACGGCCGCGCTGGGGGTGCCGACGCTCGACGGCCTGGGTGCGGTCGGGGGCGGGGCGCACGCCGACCACGAATATCTGGTCGTCACGTCGATGGCCGAGCGCGCTCACCTCGTCGCCGGGCTGGTGGACGCGATCCGGAGCGTTTGATCCCGGTCATGTCAGGAGCGCCAGGACGGCATCAACCGACCGTCGAAGAGCCATACTTGACCATACGGGGGATCGTCCCGTCATGGCCTGAAACGGGAGAGCGTCCGGTGAGCAGCATCAGCAAGGTGGCGGGCAAGGTCGAAGTACGGCTCCGCTGGGATCCGAGTCCCTGGGGCCGGCAGCCGTGCCGGCTGGACATCATCGCGGCGACCTACACGGCCGACGCCCCGCACGGACGTCCGGTGTACGTCGTCAACTCCGAGAGCCGCTCGCCGGACGGCACCATCAACATGAGCCGGCACAGCGAGACCGGTCAGGGGTACGGCGACATCGAGGTGATGGTGCTGGAACTCGACCGCCTGGCGACGTCCTTCGGGCGGGTGGTCGTAGGGGTGGCGATCCATCAGAACGGCGGGACGCGGACCTTCGGTGATCTGTCGCACGCCAGGACGCAGGTCATGGAGGGGTACAAGGAGCTGCTGTCGGACGAGTTCGCCGGGGTGGGCGAATCCACCGCGGCGACGGTCGGGGAGTTCACCAAGGACGCCTCCGGAGCCTGGGAGTTCCGCCCGATGGTGCGCGGGTTCGACAGCGAGCCGGTCGGCTTCAGTGCGGAGATGGGCAGCGTGCCTCAGCCCTGACCGGCTGGTCGGGCCTGAAGTTCGGGAGCAGCGTCGCGACGGTCGGCCGCTTGTGCCGCAGTTCGTGGACCACGCCCATGACGATGGCGGCGCCCACCGCGACCAGGTGCTCGCGACCCGCCAGGTTGGGCTTCACGATCGACTCCCACACCATCGACCCGCCGGTGAGCAAGAACACCACGGGCGCGCGGCGGACCACGGCGAGATACGTGAAGAGTCCTACGACCGCGGCGGACGGCCCGGTGTCGAGGACCTGCCCGATCTCGGGCCGCAGCCCGATCCCCCCGCAGCCGGGCCCGATCAGGAGCATGACGCGCACGGTGAGGGTGCCGGCCAGGGTGGTCGCGTAGGCGACGACCAGGGTGCGGGCCCGGCCGAGTGCCAGTTCGGCCAGCGCGAACGCCAGGAACAGCTGGGTGATGCCGGCCCACACGGGCAGGTCGAGGGCGGGCACGTACAGCGATATCGGGGTGCGCAGCAGGGCGAGCCACAGGGGCAGGTCGCCCTGGACACCGCCGAGGTGCCGGACGATCGACGCGCCGGTCGGCCGCTGCGCCAGCGCGTGGAAGAAGATGACGCCGAAGGCGGCGACGAACGCCAGGGACATCCCCGGCAGTCCGCGCCGCAGCAACTGTCGTACGGGATCGACGACGATGCCCTGCCATTCACCCCGCAGTGTGCGCCAGATGAACACGCTCTCCCCACTCCCCCACCCTCGGACGAACACACGGATCGGAATCTAGCCCCCTGACGGTGTCAGGTGCGTCCCGGAATCGGTCCGGATTGGTTGTCGCGGCTCGCGGACGGTACACATGGGGCTGATATTGAAGAGTGGGAAGTGTTCCCGTCGGTTGGCCGACGACCGCAGGCAGTGGGAGGGCCGGTGCGTACCTCTGGAGATCCGGCCGGTTCCACGGTGGCCGACGCCGGACAGCGGTCCACGCCTCCGCTCAGCTGGGGCGCGGTGGTGTTCTGGCTCGTCAGCATCACGGCGCTGGTGGCACTGACCGGTATCGCCCTGGGGCGCGACACCCGGCCGGCCCCCTTTCTGGTGGTGCTGCCCGCGCTGATCGCCGGGCGCGGCACCGTGCGGCAGACCACGGTCGCGTCCGTATGGGTGACGATCGTCATCGTCGGCTCCCTCTTCGACAGCCCGCTGCACACGGTGGGGGCGGACGCGGCGGTCATCGCCTTCGCCCTGGTGTTCAACGGCCTCAGCGTGGCCCGGGCGGCACAGCGGATCCGCTGGGAGGGCGAGATCGCCCGGCTGCGCTCGGCGGCGGCTGCCCTGCAGCGGCAGATCCTGCGCCCGTTCCCCCTGATGACCGACCAGTTGCTGGTCCACGGCCTGTACCGGCCGGTGGAGGAGGACAGCCGGGTGGGCGGCGACGTCTACGAGGTCGTCGCCTCTCCGTACGGCACCCGGGTCTTCATCGCCGACGTCCAGGGCAAGGGCCTCCAGGCGATCAGCGCCGCGTTCGCCGTGCTGAGCGCCTTCCGCGAGGCGGCCGTGGCCGAGCCCACGCTCACCGCCGTGGTGGACGCCCTGGAGGAGGCGGTGCTGCGGCACAACTCCTTCGCGGCGCAGACCGGTGAGCGGGAGCGGTTCGTGACGGCGATCGTCCTGGGCGTAGACGGCGAGCAGGAGGTCCAGGCGATCAACTGCGGCCATGTGGCACCGCTGCTGCTGCACGAGGAGCGGGCCGATCCGGTGCTGCGACAGGAGCCCTGTGTGCCGCTGGGCCTGGACGCGCTGGCTCCCGAGCCCCGTACCGTCGAATGGTTCGCCTTCCCCGCCGACGGCACGCTCCTGCTCTGCACGGACGGTGTCACCGAGGCACGCGATCCGTCCGGGGCCTTCTACCCCCTTGAGGAGCGGGCCGCGGCCTGGGGCGATGTCCTGCCGAAGGATGTTCCGGCCACCGTCTACGGCGACCTGCGCCGCCATACGGCGGGCATGCCCCGCGACGACACCGCGCTGCTGGTGCTGCGCCGCAGGGGCGACGCGGGCCTTCGCTGACGCAATGGACCGGTCATGGCCGGCCGCCCTGGCGGGGGTCGCCCGCGGTGAGGTGTTCCAGGACCTCGGCCAGTTCCTGGCAGGCCGCTTCCACCGAGAGTCTGGTGTTGCGCTGCTCGGTGATGACGGAGGAGAGCAACAGGGCGGTGAGGGCCATCGTGCCGTTGAAGGCCTGGAGTTTCATCATCACCTCGACATGCGTCAGGTCGGCGAAGGGACCCGATTCCCGCGTCGCCGCGATGGTGGCCATCACGGAGGCGAACAGGGCGCACAGCATGCTGCCCGCGAACCGGAACCGCAGCGCGGCCCAGATCAGCAGGGGATAGACCAGGAACAGCAGGCTGACGCGGCTGTGCGTCACCAGGGGGACGATGACGGCGATGGTGGCCACCAGCAGCAGGGCCTCCTTCCAGCGGTGCAGGTCCAGCGGGAAGCGCACCGTGCGCAGCATGAGCAGGAGCGGGGTGACGATGAGTACGCCCATCGCGTCGCCCACCCACCAGCCCAGCCAGACCGGCCAGAAGGAGTGCGAGGCCAGCTTGTCGGTGACGACGAGCAGGACGACCCCGCAGCTCGCGCTGATCAGCATGGCGGTCAGGGCGCCCAGGAAGACCAGGGCGAGGCCGTCGCGGAGTCTGCCGAGGTCGGTGCGGAAGCCCACCCGGCGCAGCATGAGGTAGGCGCAGACGGGGGCCACGGTGTTGCCGGCGAGGACGACGAGCGCGGTCGGCTGGAGCGAGGTGAGGGACATGATCACGAACAGGATGCCGAGGGCGATACCGGGCCAGACCCGTAGCCCGAAGATCAGCAGGGCGGCCACCGCTACGCCGGTGGGAGGGTAGATCGGGGTGAACACGGCGCCCTCGACCACGAGCTCGCGGAGCAGGCCGAGCCGTCCCGCCGCGAAGTAGCAGCCGGCGACGGCCAGCGTCAGGAGGGCGTACCCGGCCGGTCGCCGCAGATCATCGAAACCCACCACAGCTGCCATCAGACACCGACCCCGCCGTGTCGGCGAGGCGAGCGACGTGGGGCGGCCCTACGGTCCGGTCTCGGGCGCGTCGTGTCCCACGACCAGTACGGCCGCGTCGTCCTCGTGCCCCACACGCTCGGCTCCCTTGATCACGGCCGCTGCGAGCGAGCCCGCCTCCATGCCTGCCACGGCGGCGATTCCCGCGAGGCGCATCACCTGGTCGAGCCCTTCGTCGACGCTCATCGAGGGGCCCTCCACCACGCCGTCGGTCACCAGGACGAAGACTCCGCCGGTGGTGAGCCGGTGCTCGGTCACCGGGTACCGCTGTCCGGCGACGATGCCCAGCGGCGGTCCGCCCTCGTCGTCGGCGATGCCGCACCGGCCGTCGGCGGTGGCCCAGACGGAGGGTATGTGTCCGGCCCGCGCGCTCTCCAGCACCCCGGTGGCCGGGTCGAGGCGTACGAAGGTGCAGGTCGCGAAGAGTTCGGTGCCGAGGGACAGGAGCAGGTCGTTGGTCAGGGCGAGGAGTTCGCCGGGCTCGCTGGTGACGGAGGCGAGGGCGCGCAGGCCGACCCGGACCTGGCCCATGAACGCGGCGGCCTCGATGTTGTGGCCCTGTACGTCGCCGATGGACAGGCCTATGCGCCCGTCGGGCATGGTGAAGGCGTCGTACCAGTCGCCGCCCACGTTGAGGCCGTGGTTGGCGGGCGAGTACTTGACCGCCAGGTGGAACCGGGGGGTGACGGGCATGTCTCCGGGCAGCATGCCGCGTTGCAGGGCGACGGCCAGTTGCAGCAGGGAGCGCTGCAGCTCGGCCCGCTCGCGTGCCTGGGCGGTCAGCGTCCCAAGCCTGGCCAGCAGCTCGTCGCCGTCGTCCGTGGGGCGCATCCGGGACATCTACCACTCCAAAGGGGTTGGTACCGCTATAAGCATAAAGAACCGATTTGCCCCCCTCGGAGCCAACGCCTTGCGAAGCCGAAGCATCGGGAAGCCGCCGCAGGCGCGCCGGAACGACAACGGCCCGGCCGCCGCACTGGGCGGGGGCCGGGCCGATGGGTCGTACGCGCCGGGTCAGCCCTGGCGGGCTTTGAAGCGCGGGTCCTTCTTGTTGATGACGAACG
The DNA here is from genome assembly GCF_033194735.1 of Streptomyces sp. W16. NCBI lineage: Bacteria > Bacillati > Actinomycetota > Actinomycetes > Kitasatosporales > Streptomycetaceae > Streptomyces > Streptomyces sp. W16. Next base: position 5,261 of record NZ_JAWOAI010000194.1, on the reverse strand, counting down.
TCACACCGCGGCGGCGGACCACCTGCGCACCGGGCTTGGCCTTCAGCGAGCGCAGGGACTTGCGGACCTTCATGACTGCCTCCCGTAACGGCGCTCGAAGCGCTCCACACGGCCCGCGGTGTCCACGACGCGCGTGTTGCCGGTGTAGAAGGGGTGGCTGGCCGACGAGATCTCGACGTCGATCAGCGGGTAGGTGTTCCCGTCCGCCCACTCGATCGTGCGCGCCGACTGCGCGGTCGAGGTGGTGAGGAACGCGGTGTCCGCCGCGCGGTCACGGAAGACGACGGGACGGGACACGGGGTGGATGCCAGACCTCATGGTGTTTCCTTCCTCAGGCCGTCCCGCGAGGGACGGCCGCTCTGCGGGGTTCAGCGCTGTTCGCGGAAATCGACGTGCTCTCCGGCGACCGGGTCGTACTTGCGCAGGACCAGCCGGTCGGGGTCGTTGCGACGGTTCTTGCGCGTCACGTAGGTGACGCCGGTACCGGCCGTCGACTTCAGGGTGACGACGGGACGGTTCGTGGTGCGTGCCATGAGGACCTCCTTCCGCCCACATCCCGGGATCTTGTCCCGAGCATGTCAGCTACATGCGTTCCAACACCGGGACCCCCCGGTGCATTCCCGCCCCCTAGACCCGTACCGCGGCCCGTTCCCGAGCCGCCCGTACGGCCTGGGAGAGACCCTCGATGTCGTACGCGCCGTAGTGCCGACGGCCGTTCACGAAGAACGTGGGCGTGCCCGCCACCCCGCTGAGGTCGGCCGACTCCACGTCCTCGGCGACATGGCCCGCCCCGGCGTGGGCCCGCATGTCCCGTTCGAAGCGGGCGATGTCCAGGCCGATCTGTTCGGCATAACCCCGCAGGTCCTTCAGACGCAGGGCGCCCTGGTGGCTGAGCAGCAGATCGTGCATGTCCCAGTAACCGCCCTGCAGCGCGGCGGCCTCCGCCGCCTCGGCGGCGAGCTGGGCGTGCGGATGGACGTCGGGGAGCGGGAGGTGCCGCCACACGTACCGCACCTCGTCCCCGAAGTCGCCGAGCAGTTCGCGGACGACCGGCTCGGCCTGGCCGCAGTACGGGCACTCGTAGTCGCCGTACTCCACGACCGTCACCGGGGCGTGCCGCGGGCCGCGCAGGTGGTCGCGGTCGGGGTCGACGGGCACGGACAGGTCGACGATGGTCTCCGCTCTGCCGAACAGCACCCGGGGCCGGATCTGCGGTGGCAGCAGTCCGATCACCCCGGTGACCAGCCGGGCGACCAGGAACGAGCCGACGACGGCGCTGAGGATGCCTGTCTTCGCGTCCTCCAGCGTGGTCCCGTCGAAGGCGAGCGTCGCGATCAGCAGGGAGACGGTGAAGCCGACGCCCGCCAGGGTGCCGCCCGCGGTGACGGCGCCCCAGCCGACCGGCGGCCGGACCCGGCCACGGGACAGGACGCTGGTCAGCGCCGTCGAGGAGACGATGCCGAGCGGCTTGCCGACGACGTACCCGATGAGAATGCCCAGCCCGACGGGCGAGGTGAAGGCCCTGGCCAGCTGCTCCCCGCTGATCTGCAGTCCGGCGTTGGCCAGCGCGAACAGCGGGACCACGACGTAGCTCGCCCACGGGTGGTAGATGCGCTGGAGGCGGTCGTTCGGGGAGATCGACGCGGCGATACCGGCCCGTACGTCGCGTTCCAGCTCGGGTGTGGGCTGCTCGCGGAAGAGCCGGAACAGTCCGGTGGCGCGCTCCAGGTCGTCGCGTCCCGCCGGGTACGCGAACGTGATCAGCCCCATGGCGAGCCCGATCACGACGGGGTCCACGCCCGATTCGAGCAGCGCGACCCAGGCGACGACCCCGAGCAGCGCGTACACGGGGCCCCTGCGCACCCTGAACCGCCGCAGCAGCAGGACGACGGCGAACGTGCCCACGGCCACCAGGAGCGCCGACACGGCGATGTGGTCGCTGTAGAAGACGGCGATCACCACGAGCGCCAGGAAGTCGTCGACGACGGTGATCGTGAGGAGGAAGACACGCAGTCCGGGCGGCATGCCCCGGCCCACGACGGCCAGCATGCCGAGCGCGAACGCCGTGTCGGTGGACATCGCCGCGCCCCAGCCGTCCGCCGTTCCATGGCCGGCGTTGATCGCCAGGTAGATGCCGATCGGCACGAGCATGCCGCTCAGGCCCGCGACGAGCGGCAGCGCCAGTCGCTTGCGTTCGCGCAGCTCGCCCATGTCGAACTCGCGGCGCGCCTCCAGGCCGACGACGAGGAAGAACAGCGTCATCAGCCCGCTGTTGACCCACTCGCGCAGATCGAGGGAGACCCCGTGCGAGCCGAGCCGCACGGAGAGGTGGGTCTGCCAGAACGACTCGTACGCCGACGGCGTGACATTGGCCCAGACGAGCGCGACCAGTGCCGCCGCCACCAGGACGGCCGCGCTTCCGGTCTCGGTCCGCAGGAAGTCACGAAGCGGGGTGCGGGCTTCGTCGCCGCACGTGGTCTGCCCCGTGTAGTCGGTCGTTTCGAAGGACATACGGGGTTCACTTCCACCTTGCGTCATGACTCACGTGTCGCCCCAACACCGGCTGCCGCACCATTCATTCCTACGGCAGCCCGCACCACGGCCGACAGTGCGGGTCAGCCGCCGAGCGCCGCCCCGACCACGGCCCTGGCCTCCTCCTGGACCTGGCCGAGGTGGTCAGGACCGAGGAAGGACTCGGCGTAGATCTTGTACACATCCTCGGTGCCGGAGGGCCGCGCCGCGAACCAGGCGCTGGCGGTGGTCACCTTGATGCCGCCGAGGGCCGCGCCGTTGCCGGGCGCCTCGGTGAGCACGCCGGTGACGGGCTCACCGGCGAGGGTGTCGGTGGTGACCTGCGCGGGTGAGAGCTTGGCGAGCAGCGCCTTCTCCTCGCGGCTCGCCGGGGCGTCGATCCGGGCGTAGGCCGGCGTGCCGAAGCGGTCCGTGAGGGCGGCGTAGTGCTGCGAGGGCGTCTTCCCGGTGACCGCCGTGATCTCGCTGGCGAGCAGCGCCAGGATGATGCCGTCCTTGTCGGTGGTCCACACGGAGCCGTCCCGGCGCAGGAAGGACGCGCCGGCCGACTCCTCGCCGCCGAAGCCGAGCGAGCCGTCGACCAGTCCGTCCACGAACCACTTGAAGCCGACGGGCACCTCGACGAGCCGGCGCCCGAGGTCGGCGGCGACCCGGTCGATCATCGACGAGGACACCAGGGTCTTGCCGACGCCCGCGTCGGCGGGCCACCGGTCGCGATGGGCGTAGAGGTACGAAATGGCCACGGCCAGATAGTGGTTGGGGTTCATCAGGCCCGCGTCGGGGGTGACGATGCCGTGCCGGTCGGAGTCGGCGTCGTTGCCGGTGGCGATGTCGAACCGGTCGCGCTGCTGGATCAGCGAGGCCATCGCGTACGGCGACGAGCAGTCCATGCGGATCTTGCCGTCCCAGTCCAGCGTCATGAACCGCCAGGTCGGGTCCGTGAGCGGATTGACGACGGTCAGGTCGAGCCGGTGCTCCTCGGCGATCCGGCCCCAGTAGGCGACGGACGCCCCGCCCAGCGGGTCGGCGCCGATCCGCACCCCGGCCGTCCGGATCGCGTCCAGGTCGAGGGCGCTCGGCAGGTCGGCGACATACGTGCCGAGGAAGTCGTAACGGCCCGTGCCGGGTGCGGCGAGCGCCCGCGTGTACGGGACGCGGCGCACGTCCTTCATACCGCTCGCGATGATCTCGTTGGCGCGGTCCTGGATCCAGGAGGTGATCTCGGAGCCGGCCGGGCCGCCGTTGGGCGGGTTGTACTTGAAGCCGCCGTCGGCAGGCGGGTTGTGCGAAGGGGTGACCACGACGCCGTCCGCGAGGCCCGAGGTCCGGCCGCGGTTGTGGGTGAGGATGGCGTGGGACACCGCCGGGGTGGGCGTGTAGCCGTCCGCGCTGTCGATGAGGACGGTGACCTCGTTGGCGGCGAACACCTCCAGCGCGGTGACCGTCGCGGGCTCGGACAGCGCGTGCGTGTCGGCGCCGAGGAAGAGCGGGCCGTCGGTGCCCTGGCCGGCCCGGTACTCGCAGATGGCCTGGCTGGTGGCGGCGATGTGGTCCTCGTTGAACGCCGTGTTCAGGGACGACCCTCGGTGCCCGGAGGTGCCGAACGCGACGCGCTGCCCCGGCTCGGCGGGGTCCGGGTGCAGCGCGTAGTACGCGGTGACCAGTCGGGCTACGTCTACGAGATCCTCGGCGCGGGCCTGTTCGCCCGCTCGCTCGTGTGGCATCTGCCCGCTCCTCCGTATCGACCGACTTCGCGTACGGCCCCATCTTTGCTCGTCAGGGGCGCGTTTAGCGAGTAGACCCCCGCCGCCTGTGGAAAACCGAGGCCGCCGCTGTCCGTCAGTACCGGTGGCGCCTGTCCAGTTGCTTCAGGACCGCGCCCGCCATGGCCGCCTCGCCCTTCGCGTTGGGGTGCGCCGGAGCCGCCGGGGAGGCGGGCTGCAGCGGCTCTATCCAGCGGTCCGCGGGGGCCTTGCACATGTCGTGGCCGACGGTCGGGCCGTAGGTGTCGACGTACTCCGCGCCGTTGAGCGCGGCCACCAGACGGAGCATCAGGTTGAGACGTTTGCCGGTGTCCCGGAGGTAGGGGAAGTCCTTGGCGGCGAACGGCACCGAGGGGTAGCAGCCGCTGCCGTCGTCGGGCAGGAGGTCCGGGTAGCCGACGACGAGCACGCGCGCGTGCGGTGCCTGCTTGTGGATCGCCCGCAGCACCTTGGTCACCTTCGGCGCGGTGTTGAGGACGGCCAGCGCCAACTGGTCGGCGCCGGTGGAGTTGTAGTAGCGCTGGCACGGGTTGCCCGCCAGGTCCGTGGCGCTGAGCTTGGCGCAGGTGCCGATGATGGTGCTGAACCCGATGTCGTTGCCGCCGATCTGGACGGTCACCAGGTCCGTGTCCCGCTGCACGGCGTCCAGTTGAGGCGGGTTGGTGCCCTGCGCCTTCCACATCTCCTCGGTCGTCGCGCCGCTGCAGCTCACGTCCTTGAGGACGGTCCCTCTCCGGTCGGCTGTCACAACCGAGGGGTAATTGTGGTCGGAGCGGAGGCAGTTGGCGTCCACCTGGGTCGGTATGTACGGGCCCGACGTGTAGGAGTCCCCGAGCGCCACGTACTGCGTGGTGCGGTCGTGGCCGTGGCCCGAGTCGTGTGCCGCCGCGGGCGCCGCGGACGCGACGACGAGGGCGCAGCCGCTGACCGCCGCCGCGACCGCCACAGCCCTGCCGCGGTGGTGCG
>NZ_JAWOAI010000193.1:0-17096 GCF_033194735.1 Streptomyces sp. W16 | reverse complement strand
ATGCCCTGCGTGCCCAGCACACCGTGGTCCTGCGCTGCTGACGGACCGACCGCCACCAGGCCAGTCAGTCAGTCCGTCAGTTCGACGCGAGGAACACAGCCATGCCCATCGACCCGTACGCGGTCCTGCGCGCCCTGCTGCGCGCGGAGGCCGTACGCAACGCGCCCAAGCCCGAAGCGCGTACACCCGAGCCGCAGCGGCCCGCGGAGGAACCCAAGCGCTGACCCGAGCGCGCGGCCCGGCGGCGGCTACCGCTTCCGCCGGGCCGTGCCGAACAGCGAGCGGGTGATCTCACGGCCGATCTGGGTACCGACGGAACGCGCCAGGGACTTGAACATGCCGCTGCCGACGACCTGTTGGACCATCGACTCGTCCTCCTTGGCCGGAGCCTTCTTCGCTGCCGCCCTCGGTGTCTCGGCAGGCGCCGGTCGCGCCTCCGACAGCTTCTCGTACGCCGACTCGCGGTCCACGGCCTGTGCGTAACGGCCGTAGAGGGACGAGGACTTGACCGCCTGGTCGAGGGTCGCGGCGTCGATCGGGCCCATCAGGGACTCGGGGGCGCGCAGGCGGGTGACGGCGACGGGGGTCGGGGCGCCGTTCTCGCTCAGGACCGTGACCACGGCCTCGCCGGTGCCGAGGCCGGTGAGGATCTCCTCCAGGTCGTAGGAGGAGTTCGGGAAGGTCTTCACGGTCGCCTTCAGGGCCTTCTGGTCGTCCGGGGTGAAGGCCCGCAGGGCGTGCTGGACGCGGTTGCCGAGCTGGGCCAGGACGTCGCCGGGGACGTCCTTGGGGGTCTGCGTCACGAAGAAGACGCCGACCCCTTTCGAGCGAATGAGGCGGACGGTCTGCGTGATGGAGTCCAGGAAGGCCTTGGAGGCGTCGTTGAAGAGCAGATGCGCCTCGTCGAAGAAGAAGACGAGCTTCGGTTTGTCGGCGTCGCCGACCTCCGGGAGGTCGTGGAAGAGGTCCGCGAGGAGCCACATCAGGAAGGTCGAGAAGAGCTGCGGTTTGTCCTGGACGGCGGGGAGTTCGAGGACGGAGACCATGCCCCGGCCGTCGGTCGCCGTGCGCAGCAGCTCGCTCGTGTCGAACTCGGGCTCGCCGAAGAAGTCGGCCATGCCCTGCGCCTCGAAGGCGGTGAGGGAGCGGAGGATCACGCCGGCCGTGGCGGTCGACAGGCCGCCGATGTTCTTCAGTTCCACCTTCCCCTCGTCGGAGGTGAGGAAGGTGACGACGGCCCGCAGGTCCTTGAGGTCGATCAGCTCCAGGCCCTTGGTGTCGGCGTAGTGGAAGATCAGGCCGAGGGACTGCTCCTGGGTCTGGTTGAGCTGGAGCACCTTGGAGAGCAGTACCGGTCCGAAGCCGGTGATCGTGGCGCGGACCGGGATGCCGTGGCCGATGCCGCCGAGGGCGTAGAACTCGGCCGGGAACCCGGTCGCGGTCCACTGCTGCTTCACTTCCGACGCCCGGCCCGCGACCTTGTCGTTCGTCACGCCCGGCGCCGAAATCCCCGACACGTCGCCCTTCACATCCGCGAGGAACACCGGCACGCCCTGCGCCGAGAGCTGCTCGGCGATGAGCTGGAGCGTCTTGGTCTTGCCGGTGCCGGTGGCGCCCGCGACCAGACCGTGCCGGTTGAGCATCGGAAGGGGGATGCGGATCTGCGCGTCGGGCAGACAGGCCCCGTCCCAGAGCAGGGCGCCCAGATCGAGTGCAGGTCCTGTGAAGGCGTACCCGGCGGCGATCGTCTCGCTGTCACTCATATCTGGCCCCTGTTTCCTTTTTGCCCGTCTTTGCGGCATCTTTTCCAGCGTCGCACTCCGTCTCCATGGCTGCGCCCGGAACGTCATGACCGGTAGGCTTTCCGTGTGATCTTCAAGCGCATCGGAAACGGCCGGCCGTACCCCGACCACGGCCGGGAAAGCACCCGGCAGTGGGCGGACGTCGCGCCGCGCCCGGTCCGCCTCGATCAGCTCGTGACGACCAAGGGCCAGCTCGACCTGGAGACCCTGCTCGCCGAGGACTCGACCTTCTACGGCGACCTCTTCGCGCACGTCGTGAAGTGGCAGGGCGACCTGTACCTGGAGGACGGCCTGCACCGCGCGGTCCGCGCCGCCCTGCAGCAGCGTCAGGTGCTCCACGCGCGCGTGCTTGAGCTGGACTGAACGCCAAAACCGTAGGGCGTTGACCCTTTCGGGTTGGTCTCGGCGCTGTCGAATGATCATCTAGTAGGCATCGTCGCCCGGGCGCACTACGCTGCGCTCATGAGCATGCTGACTCCCCCAGGCATGGGCGGCCAGTACCGGATCACGGGGGACAAATACCCGCGCATGCGCCGTCCGCGGCGCCGCGGGAGGCTCGTCCTCATGGTGGTCGCGTCCGTCGCCGTACTGGGTGTGGGCGGGTGGGGCACATTGCAGCTCATCGACGTCTTCACCGGTGGCGGCAAGCAGGCCGCGGCGGCCGGTCCCAAGGCCGACTGCGCGACCAAGGCGAGCCCCTCGGCCTCGGCGAGCACGGGCGCGAACGCCGCCGTGCCGAAGCCGGCCCAGATCACCGTGAACGTCTACAACGCCACGCCCCGCAGCGGCCTCGCCAAGTCGACGGCCGACGAACTCAAGAAGCGCGGCTTCCGGATCGGCGACGTGGGCAACGCGTCCGCGCAGTTCGACAAGAAGGTCAAGGGCACCGGGATACTGCTCGGCCCCGCCGCCTCCCTCGACACCTCGCTGCCCGTCCTCGCCACCCAGCTCACCGGCGCCGAGCGCCGCACCGACGCCGGCCGCAAGGGCAGCACCGTCGACCTGATCATCGGCACCGCCTTCAAGGACCTCACGGCGAAGACCGCCGCCGACAAGGCCCTGGCCGCGCTGAGCGGACCCGCACCGACGGCCACCGCGACCCCGAGGTCCTGCTCGTAGCCGTACGAGAAGAGGCGTGCAAGCCCGTACGGCCAGGTAAGAGCCGTACGGGAATCGGGTGTTACTCCGCCGCCCCGTACAGCCGGTCGCCCGCGTCGCCGAGGCCCGGGACGATGTAGCCGTGCTCGTTCAGGCGCTCGTCGACCGAGGCCGTCACGACCGTCACCGGGGTGCCGGCGAGCTCGCGCTCCATGACCTCGACGCCCTCGGGGGCGGCGAGCAGGACCACCGCGGTGACGTCGTCCGCGCCGCGCTTGATCAGCTCGCGGATCGCCGCGACCAGGGTGCCGCCGGTGGCCAGCATCGGGTCCAGGACGTACACCTGGCGGCCGGAGAGGTCCTCCGGCATGCGCGTGGCGTACGTGGAGGCCTGCAGCGTCTCCTCGTTGCGCACCATGCCCATGAAGCCCACCTCGGCGGAGGGCAGCAGCCGGACCATGCCGTCCAGCATGCCGAGGCCGGCCCGCAGGATCGGCACCACCAGCGGGCGCGGGTAGGACAGCTTGACGCCGGTGGTCGAGGCGACCGGCGTCGTGATGTCGACCTGTTCGGTGCGCACGTCGCGCGTGGCCTCGTAGGCGAGCAGGGTGACCAGCTCGTCGGCCAGGCGGCGGAAGGTCGCGGAGTCGGTGCGCTGGTCGCGCAGCGTGGTGAGCTTGTGGGCGACCAGGGGGTGGTCGACGACGTGGAGACGCATGTCCACAACAGTAGCCGCCACTCCCCACCTGCTCGCGCTGGCATCAAACCGCCCGTCCGGGGGAAAGTGGGAGGGACGGACCGGGGTGGTGAGCCGATGCCTGACCGTGAGTCCCACGAGGACCCGTCACAGCACGAGAGCCGGGAGACCGATGCCGAGCGCAGACGGCGCCGGGCACAGTTCCTGCGGGAACTGACCGAGGCCCGTGAGCTGCGCGACCGCGTCCAGCCCCGCCGCGCCAAGGCCGCCCGGCTGCGCCACGCCATGCGTATGCGCACGTTCCGCTGGTAGTTGAGGCCTGTCTCACAGGACTTTGTAAGGCCAACCCGGTGCGTGTGGACGGCGATCGACGCGTACGATCCCGCTGGTGGTCGATCAAACACGGGCGGACACAGGGAGCCGAAGACGTCCCCTGGACGCCTTGTTTCTGCCACGATTCCGAGTGGGTGGGGCTCGGAGCACGAGCTCTCCCCGCCCGCAACCTCCGCCGGGGGGACCCCCAACCGGCACGCCTAAGACCAGTGGGAGAGTCACGGTGTACTTCGCCGCACTGCTCGCGCGCACCGAAGACGGGTGGGAAGCGAGCGACACAGAGCTCGACGATGTCGAGAGCCTGTCGGATCTGGCCGAACTGGCCCGTGAAGCCTCGCCCGAGGACGACACGGTGCTGGTGCTCATCGAGCAGGAGGACGCCTGGTTCGGCGTCGTCCGCATCGACGGCGAGGACGACCCCCGGATCTACGTCTCGGACGCAGCTGCGGCAGCCCGCAGCTCGTACGGCGAGATCCTGCTGACGGACGAGCTGCTCGGACGGGATCCGGACGACGACGATGTCGCCGATCTGGACTCCCTCGACCTCGACGGCACCGAGGACGGTGACACCGAGGAGGAGGACGACGACGAGGACGGCACCTCCTCGGCCGAGGCCGTTCCGCACAGCCCCGTCGGGGACAGCCAGATCCTCGACGACCTGGGCGTCGGCGAGAAGGAGCTGCGCCTCCTCGACGCCGACGACGCGCTGAGCTCCATCGCCGAGGCCCTGGGGGCCTCGGAGGTCCTGGAGACCGTCCGCTGACCACAGCACGCACAGAAGGGACTCCGGACCCGGTACGCGACCGCTGGCGGGCCGCGATGCGGCTCGCCCTGGACGAGGCCGGACAGGCCGCCCTGGGCGGCGACGTCCCGGTCGGCGCGGTCGTACTGTCCCCGGACGGTACGACCGTGCTCGCCACCGGACACAACGAACGCGAGGCCACCGGCGATCCGACGGCGCACGCCGAGGTCCTCGCGATCCGCCGGGCCGCCTCTCACCTGGGTGAGTGGCGGCTGTCCGGCTGCACACTCGTCGTCACCCTCGAACCCTGCACGATGTGCGCGGGCGCGCTGGTGCAGTCCCGGGTCGACCGGGTCGTCTACGGCGCCCGCGACGAGAAGGCCGGCGCGGCCGGCTCGCTCTTCGACGTCGTACGCGACCGGCGGCTCAACCACCGCCCCGAGGTGATCGGGGGCGTGCTCGCGGACGAGTGCGCGCACGTCCTCACGGAGTTCTTCCGCAGCCGCTGATTACCGATTTCAAACCACGCCCCACCTTGTTGTAAGGTCTCTCTCGGTAGCGTGTCCGAGCGGCCGAAGGAGCTCGCCTCGAAAGCGAGTGTGGCGCAAGTCACCGAGGGTTCAAATCCCTCCGCTACCGCTTCTGGAGGGCCCCGTCGAAAGACGGGGCCCTTCGTGCATGCCGTCGGGAACAGCCCTCCACCTGCGGGCCGTTGATCCCAAATGGGGTGGCGAAGGTTACACTCACCGCCGGCAACAGGGGGCCCACGGGCACGGACGTCACAGGGGAGGCCGCGATGGCGGTGAACGCGAAGAAGATCGCCGTCTATGTGCTCGTGGTCTTCGCGCTGTACGTGATCATCACGGACCCGTCCAAAGCGGCGGACTACGTCCAGATAGGCTTCGAGGGCATATCGGACGCCGCCAAGGCCATCGGCGACTTCATGACCTGGCTGGCCGACGGGGCGCACTAGCCGACCACCCGGGAGCGTGCAGATGATCCGCCACCTCGTCCTCTTCAAGCTCAACGAGGGCGTCCAGCGCGACGACCCACGGGTGGTGGCGGGCGTCGAGGCCTTCCGCCCGCTCGGCGACCTGATCGAGGAACTGCGCTCCTGGGAGCTGGGCTGGAACATCAGCGACCGCCCCATCGCCTACGACTTCGCGATCAACTCGTCGGTCGACGACAGCGACGCCCTGAAGCGGTACGTCGAGCACCCCGCGCACCAGGCGGGCGTGGTGCTGTGGCGGGAGTTCGCCACCTGGGTGATCGCCGACTACGAGATCTGAACGCACCACCGGAGAGCCCCCTGCCGTGATGGCGGGGGGCTTTTACGCATCTCTTGCCCCAACTTGCCCGTCAACACGGCCTAACAAGGTATTAGTCGGTGCTTGCACACAGTGCACATGTCTTGTGATGCTATGACCGCTTTTGACGGATGAGTTGACCTATTGAAGAGGTGTGGCGTTGACCGTGTCGGCCAGTACAGCGCCGCCTCAGGAAGAGGCTCCCGCCCAGCCCCCGGCGGCAGCCGCTCCGCCGCGCAGCCGCGGCGCCGACACCCGGGCGCTCACCCAGGTGCTGTTCGGCCAGCTCAAGGGGCTCCAGCCGGGTACGCCGGAGCACAACCGGGTGCGCGGGGCGCTCATCGAGGCCAATCTCCCGCTCGTGCGCTACGCCGCCGCCCGCTTCCGCTCCCGCAACGAGCCGATGGAGGACGTCGTCCAGGTCGGCACCATCGGTCTGATCAACGCCATCGACCGCTTCGACCCGGACCGCGGCGTGCAGTTCCCGACCTTCGCGATGCCCACCGTCATCGGTGAGATCAAGCGCTACTTCCGCGACAACGTCCGTACGGTCCACGTCCCGCGCCGGCTGCACGAGCTGTGGGTGCAGGTCAACGCGGCGACCGAGGACCTGACGACCGCCTTCGGGCGCACTCCGACGACCGCCGAGATCGCCGAGCGGCTGCGCATCGGCGAGGACGAGGTGCTGTCCTGCATCGAGGCCGGCCGCTCGTACCACGCGACCTCCCTGGAGGCCGCCCAGGAGGGCGACGGACTGCCCGGCCTGCTGGACCGGCTCGGCTACGAGGACCCGGCGCTGGACGGCGTGGAACACCGCGACCTCGTCCGGCATCTGCTCGTCCAACTCCCGGAACGCGAACAGAGAATCCTGCTCCTGCGCTACTACAGCAATCTCACCCAGTCGCAGATCAGCGCGGAACTCGGCGTCTCCCAGATGCATGTCTCGCGGCTACTCGCGCGTAGCTTCCAGCGACTGCGTTCCGCCAACCGCATCGAGGCGTAAATCCGCGTCCTCCAGGCATAACCGAAAGCGCGAGCGAGCCGTCACCGTTACGAACGAATCGCTCACCAGGGCGCTTCCCGACAGTTCTGCGCTGAAAAACCGTCAGACCCCCTTTTTCCAGGGCTGTTTCGTAACAGACATGTCGACATGTCACTACAGCGTGTTGCCGACATGTGACATTCTGCGGGAAGCGCGTTTGCCGAGGCCCAGGCTCCGGTATTCAGGTGAAGGCACCGCTCCCCAGACGGGGGCGATCGCCGCGACCGTCCCGCGACCCAAAGGGGGTGGCATGTCCGCAGACCAGGGCAGCTCGAAGGTGCTCACGCTCACCAAGAGCGAGGCTGAGCCCGCACTCGACGCCGTTACGGTCCTGGAGGCCGTACCCGCCGTACCGGCCCCGGCCCTCCCGACCACGGGAGCAATCGACACCCGCACCCTGTCCCGCTCCCTCTTCCTGCGGCTCGCCGCACTCGACGAGAACAGCCCCGAGCGTGGTTACGTCAGGGACACCCTCATCGAGCTCAATCTCCCGCTGGTGCGGTACGCCTCCGCGCGTTTCCGCTCCCGCAACGAGCCGATGGAGGACATCGTCCAGGTCGGCACGATCGGCCTGATCAAGGCGATCGACCGCTTCGACTGCGAACGCGGGGTGGAGTTCCCAACGTTCGCGATGCCGACCGTCGTGGGCGAGATCAAGCGCTTCTTCCGCGACACGTCGTGGTCGGTGCGCGTCCCGCGTCGCCTGCAGGAGCTGCGACTGGCCCTGACGAAGGCCAGCGACGAGCTCTCCCAGAAGCTGGACCGGTCACCGACCGTCCCCGAACTCGCCGCGGTCCTGGGCGTGTCCGAGGAGGACGTCGTCGACGGCCTCGCGGTCGGCAACGCCTACACGGCCTCCTCGCTCGACTCCCCGGCCCCCGAGGACGACGGCGGCGGCGAGGGCTCGCTGGCGGACCGCCTCGGCTACGAGGACACGGCCCTGGAGGGTGTGGAGTACCGGGAGTCGCTGAAGCCCCTCCTGGCCAAACTCCCGCCCCGTGAGCGCCGGATCATCATGCTGCGCTTCTTCGCGAACATGACCCAGTCGCAGATCGGCGAGGAGGTCGGCATCTCCCAGATGCACGTCTCCCGCCTCCTCACGCGCACCCTGTCCACCCTGCGCGAGGGCCTGATCTCGGACTGAACCCCGTTCTGAACCCGCCGCCAAGGGTTCCTATTTGACGAAGTGTCAGCCACCATGGCGCGATGCGTCGTCCGACACGGACAACTGGCCGCCGAGGCGCCCTGCTGGGTGCGTCGGCGGCCGTCGTCTGCGTAACGCTGACCGCGTGCGGAGGCGGCAACTCCGGTGGCGGTTACGTGGCGGTCGGCCCACCCCGGCCATCCGTCACGCCGGCACGTCCGACCGGCGGCGTGACACTGGTACCGCTGGACACCCCGAAGTCGCCTCACCCGACCGGGACTTCAACACCCACCCCGCCGTCCTCCCCGTCCGAGGGCGCCAAGTCCGGTCGCAGCAGCACACATTCACCATCACCGACCCCGACTGCCGTTCCTACGACGGCTCCCGCCACCGCCGCCGCCCTCAGCTGGGGTGCCCCCGTGCGCGTGGCCACAGACCACCGCTGGTGCGAGGACGTGACCCTGACCTTCCACAACTCCGGGGGTACGGCGGTGCGTTCGGGCACGGTGACGTTCGGGACGCACATCATCGGGGCCCTCGGGATCGACTGGGCGACGATCGAGTCCACCGAGCAGCTCCCCGTACCGATCGCGCCCGGCGCGCGCGAGCAGAAGACCTGGACCGTGTGCGTCGACGCGTGGCGCGTGCCGTTGGGGATGCACATCGAGACGCGGGACGTGTCCGTGGAGTGGCACTAGGCGGCACATGAAGTGCACGGCGATTCTGCAGCGCCCCAAAGGGGCGCGGGGCTGTGTCGATATGCGGCTCCGCCGGGTGGGCGCGACAAGCCACGACGGCGCAGCAGACGGTTGACGGCAGGTCACGGCTCCCCCAGCGGAGCGGAGCGGCTGCGGGGACGCGTCGAAGACGTGGTCGTCGACAGCGCGGCCCGGGGGCGGGGGATCGCCGCGCTCCTGATCGAGCAGGCGCTGCTGATCGCCCGGGAGGCCGGCGCGCGGACCGTCGATCTCACCTCACGGCCGGACCGCACCGCGGCGAACCGGCTGTACGAGCGGCTCGGCTTCCGGGTTCGGGAGTCGACGGTCTACCGGTTCCCTGTGGAACCGGCCCGGTAGACCACGGCTCGGGTGGAGCGGTCGGTACTGGTGGAGCGGTCGGTCCTACATGACCGCCAGGTAGACCACCGCCGCCACGACGGCCACGGCGACGACGATGCCGATGATCAGGCCGATTCGAGGTCCGGCCGAGGCCGTGGGCGCGGCCTGCTGCCGGCCGCCCTGGGGAGTCTCGTCGACGAAGGCACGGAACATCTGGGTGCTGCCGGCGGGGTCGTAGTTGCCCTCGGGGCCCTGGGTGTTTGCCATGGGCCGAGACACTAGCGAATCCCCGGGGGACACCCAAGTGCGGGGCCTCGCGGAGCCATTCCCACCTGTGGGTTTACGTTCAGTAATGCTTGCCTTTGCCAACTTTTTATGCCGCGCCTACCTATTTTATTTGCCTGTAGCAACCAACCTCTCTTATGGTTGCCCTAAGCAACGAACATGGGAGGTGTGATGGCCGAGCGGACGCAGTACGAGGAGCTGATGCGTCAGTTCAGTGCCTTCGGCGCCGTGCGCAGGGAGCTGGGGCGGATCATGCCGTCCGACTGCCCCGGCGGATCCGCGGCCGTACTGACCCTGCTCGACCGGTACGGCGACATGCGGATGAGCAAGCTCGCGGAGCTGCTCTCCGTCGACATGTCCGTGACCAGCCGCCATGTCACGCACGTCGTCGACCGGGGCTGGATCGAACGGTCCCCCGACCCCGCCGACAAGCGCTCCCGCATCCTGCGCCTCACCCCCCGCGGCCGGGCCCAGGTGGACGAACTCTCCCGCCGGACCGCCCAGTTGCTCGCCGACCGGCTGAGCGACTGGAGCGACGAGGAGGTCGGGCAGCTGATCCGGCTCATGGCCCGGCTGAGGGCCGACTTCGGCGACTGCCGTACCGCACCACCCCGCCCGACCACCCCCCACACCCCCCACCTCGCACTCGACCACACCACCCGTACACCTGCATAAGCACGGAAGAAAAGGAAGCCCATGGCAACGACCACACCAGCCGGTGTGCGGGCTCACGCCAAGCACGGAGGGGCGTCCCCCGCAGCACCCGACGGCGCTCCGATGACGCACCGGCAGATCATGGAGGCGCTCTCCGGGCTGCTGCTCGGACTGTTCGCCGCGATCATCTCCTCGACGATCGTCACCAACGCCCTGCCGACGATCATCGGCAGTCTCGGCGGCGGCCAGGAGGCCTACACCTGGGTCGTCACCGCGGCCCTGCTCTCCATGACGGCCTCGGTGCCGCTGTGGGGCAAGATGGCGGACCTGGTCAGCAAGAAGGCCCTGGTCCAGATATCCCTGGTCATCTACATCATCGGCTCGGTCGTCGCCGGCCTCGCGCAGAACCCGGCGATGCTGATCGGCGCCCGTGTCATCCAGGGCCTCGGCGCCGGCGGTCTCTCCGCCCTCGTCCAGGTCGTGATGGCCGCGATGATCGCCCCGCGCGAGCGCGGCCGGTACTCCGGCTACACCGGCGCCACCTTCGCGGTGGCGACCGTCGGCGGTCCGCTGCTCGGCGGTGTGATCACCGACACCTCGTGGCTCGGCTGGCGCTACTGCCTGTTCGTCGGTATCCCCTTCGCGCTGATCGCGCTGGTGGTGCTCCAGAAGACGCTGCACCTCCCGGTCGCCAAGCGAAAGGTCAAGGTCGACTGGACCGGCGCCTTCTTCATCACCGCCGCCGCCTCGCTGCTGCTGGTCTGGGTGACCTTCGCCGACGACAAGTACGAGTGGCTGTCGTGGCAGACGTACGCGATGGTGGGCGGCACGTTCGTGCTGGCGCTGCTGTTCGTGTTCACCGAGACGCGGGCGAGCGAGCCGATCATCCCGCTGCGCCTGTTCCGCAACCGCACGGTCTCCCTTGCTTCCCTGGCCTCACTGTTCGTCGGTGTCGGCATGTACTCGGGCACGGTCTTCTTCTCCCAGTACTTCCAGCTGGCCCGCGACAAGTCCCCCACGATGTCCGGTGTCATGACGATCCCGATGATCGGCGGACTGTTCGTCGCGTCGATGGTCTCCGGCCGCTTCATCACCAAGACCGGCCGCTGGAAGGGCTGGCTGGTCGCCGGCGGCCTCTTCCTCACCGCGGGCCTGGGCCTGCTCGGCCTGATGCGCTACGACACCCCGTACTGGGAACTGTCCATCTACATGGCCCTGTTGGGCATCGGCGTCGGCACGATGATGCAGAACCTCGTCCTGTCCACGCAGAACCAGGTCACCCCGAAGGACCTCGGCGCCGCCTCCTCCACGGTGAGCTTCTTCCGCTCGCTCGGCGGCGCGGTCGGCGTCGGCGTGCTCGGCTCGGTCATGTCCGGCCGGATCACGCACTACGCCAAGGACACCATCACCTCCCTGGACCCGCAGTCGCAGGCCGCCGCCGCGAAGGCCGCCGGCAGCAGCGCCCTGCCCGACATGGACGCCCTCCCGGGCACGGTCCGCACCTGGCTGGAGAGCGCCTACGGCCACGGCATCGCCGACGTGTTCCTCTACGCGGCCCCCTTCGCCCTCATCTCCTTCATCGTCGTGATGTTCATCAAGGAGGTCCCGCTGCGGACGTCCGGCGGGCTGGCCCAGGCGGCCGAGGAAGCCGTGGGCGTGCTGGACGCGGCGGAGATCCCCGCGCCGGCCGAGCAGAAGGTCCCCAGCTGGGCGGCCGAAGGTACCGAGCAGCAACTCGCCGCCGTGGCAACGGTGGTGGGAGAGGAGACCGCACCCGTGACCGCATCCGACTCCGCATCCATCCCCGTGTCCGTCCCCGTGTCCGGTGGGATTCCCGTGCGCGGCCACGTCCGCGGCGCCGAGAGCGCGCCCGTCCCGCAGGCCGCCGTCACGCTGATCTCCCTCGGCGGACGCCAGTTGGGCCGCTCGGTCACACAGGCGGACGGCTCCTACGCGCTGGACGCGCCGAGCGTCGGCTCGTACGTCCTGATCGCCTCCGCCGACGGCTTCCAGCCGCAGGCGTCGACGGTCGTCGTCAACGGTCCCGAACCGGTGTCGTACGACGTGCTGTTGAGCGGTACCAGCGGCCTGAACGGGCTCGTCCGGGCGGCGGAGACGGGGCTGCCCGTCAAGGACGCGATGGTCATCGTGACGGACGTGCGCGGCGACCTTCTTTCCACCGGAGTCACCGGTGAGCAGGGCGAGTTCGCGTTCGCCGAACTGGTGCCGGGGGCGGTGACCGTCGCGGTGAACGCCGACGGGTACCGGCCGCGCGCGCTGCCCGTCGAGGTCGGCGGCACCGGTGTCACCCGGGTCGAGATAGACCTCGACTCCGGTGCCCAGGTCCTGGGCGTGGTCCGGGCCCCGCACGGCCCGCTGGCCGACGCCCGCGTGACCCTCGTGGACGCGGCGGGCAACGTGGTCGGCACCGCCACCACCGGCACGGACGGGGCGTACGCCTTCACCGATCTCAGCGGCGGCGAGTACACGGTGATCGCGACGGGCTACCCGCCGGTCGCGACCGCCCTGACGCTGAACGGCCGCGGAGCCGACGGCCACGACATCGAACTCGCCCACCCCGGCGAGTAGTTCCCCCCACCCCGGCCCGTGGAGCGTGTCCCGAGCGGAGGCACGCCCCACGGGCCGGTCCCGTTTCCACCGGTTTACGGCTGTACGGCAAGGAGTTACGAGAGACATGGGACTGACCGCGAAGATCCGTACCCGCGACGGATGGGCCGTGTCGCACGCGGTCGTCACGGTGACCGACACGACCGGGGCGCAGGTGCTGCGGGCCGAGGCGGACGCGGAGGGGGCGGTGCGGGACGTCAACCCGCTGGCCCCCGGGCCGTACACGGTGATCGTGACCGCCGTGGGATACGCACCCGCCGCCGCCACCGCGATCGTCACCGCGAGCGGCCGGGCCGAGGTCGGCACGGTCACCCTGGCCCGGCAGGGCGGCACCGAACTCCCGCCACCCGGCCCGTGGATCGTGGACCCCGCGCACTCCACGGTCGGCGCGGTCGCCCAGCACCTGGGCATCTCCAGCGTGCGCGGCCGTTTCACCGACTTCACGGCCACGGTCGAGATCGCACCCGACGACATCGCCAAGTCCCGCGTGGAGGCGGTCATCCGGGCCGCGTCCATCGACACCGGCAACGGCATGCGCGACGACCACCTGCGCTCGGCGGACTTCCTGGACGTGGCCCGCTACCCGGAGATCACCTACTCCTCGACGGGTCTGACCACGGCCGGCTCCGACCGCTGGACGGTCTCCGGCGAACTGACCCTCCACGGTGTCGTACGACCCGTCGACCTCGACCTCGCCTACCTCGGCACCGGCGCCGACCCCTGGGGCGGCACGCGCGCCGCGTTCCGGGCCACCACGGAACTGCACCGCGAGGACTTCGCGATGAACTACAACCAGGTCGTCCAGGCGGGCATCGCGGCGATCGGTACGACCCTCAAGGTCGAGCTGGACATCCAGGCGGTGCAGGGGGAGGCGTTGCCGCGGGCGTGACGGGGTGGGCTGCGCCTAGGCTGATCGGTATGGCACCGAACATCGCGAGCAACACCTCCGTGTCCCTGGACGAACTGCTGGACTTCGTACGCCCCCGCCACCGCGCCCTCCTGCTGACCCGGCGGGCCGACGGCAGCCCCCAGGCCTCGCCGCTGACCTGCGGGGTCGACGACTCGGGGCGGATCGTGGTCTCCACCTACCCCGAGCGCGCCAAGACCCGCAACGCCAAGCGGGATCCGCGGGTCAGCGTGATCATCCTGAGCGACGAGTGGAACGGGCCGTGGGTCCAGATCGACGGCACGGCCGAGGTCATCGACTCACCGGAGTCCGTGGAGCCGCTGGTCGAGTACTTCCGGAACATCTCGGGGGAGCATCCGGACTGGGACGAGTACCGGGCGGCGATGGTGAAGCAGGGGAAGTCGATCGTGCGGGTCACTCCGGAGCGGTGGGGTCCGGTGGCGACGGGTGGCTTCCCGGCCCGGCTGGCCACCGGCGACTAGACCCCAACAACTGGACCCCGTAAGGGAGTTCAACCCCTTTTCACCATCGCCTCGATGCCCGCCACCAGCAGGTCCAGGGCGAAGGTGAAGTCCCGGTCCATCATCTCCGCGACCGTGTCGCCGCCCCGGGCCGCCATGAGTCGCTTGGACTCCTCCACGACCTCGGCGGTCGTCGGGGCGCCGTCCAGCGTGGTCATGGCGTGCCGGAAGTAGTCGTCGGGGGTCATGCCGGTGTCGGCGACGCGGGCGAAGAAGTGGCCCTCGATCGTGCCGTAGCCGTACACGAACTGGAAGACGGCCGAGATCGCCCCCGTCACCCCGTGGTCCGGCAGCCCGGTGCGCCGGATCACGCGCTGGACGACACGGGAGAAGGACAACGAGTTCGGCCCGATGTTGAGAAACGTCCCGGCGAGCGGCGACAGCCACGGGTGCCGTACCAGCAGCCCCCGGTACTCCGTGGCCAGCATCCGCAACTGCGCCCGCCAGTCCTCAGCCTCGGCCTCCGGATCGGGCAACGACAACTCGCCGAAGGCGGCGTCCAGGGCGAGTTCGAGTAGGTCGTCCTTGGTGTCGACGTACCAGTAGACGGACATCGCGGTCACATTCAGCTCGGCGGCCAGCCTCCGCATCGAGAACTTCGCGAGCCCTTCGGCGTCCAGCAGTCGTACGGTGACTTCGGTGATGCGGGTGCGGTCGAGACCGGAGGGTTGTCCCCCGCCGCGTCCACCCCGGCGCGTCTTCGTCTCAAGCCAGACACTGGTACGCGCGGAACGCCCTGACGGCGAGCTTGTCTTGGCCATGACGCACCTTCCTCAAGATCCAAATCCCGGATCACTGTAATCAGGGGCGCGGGGAACTGCGCGACCAGCCACAACGCACCCGCAGACACTACTGAGCGACCACCACCCCCGAGTCTGCCCGCTCTGCCCTCCACAACAACGCAGCCGCAAGCAACCCCCCGGTCAAGACAGCAACCGCCCCCACCAACTGACTGACCTCCAGCCCGGCAGCGAAGGAATCGGTCACCCTCCGCCTCTCCTCAGCCGAAGACGCCGCCGCCAAGCCGACCGGCAGGGACACCGCCGCGAACCGAGAACTCAGCACCGCACCAAGAACGGCCACCCCCAACCCGTTCCCGAACTCCCCCAACGTGCCATTCACCCCGGCCCCAACCCCCGCCTTCTCCGGCGGAATCGCGCTCATGATCGCGTGAGCCATCGCCGGATTGGCAATCGCCGCCCCCGCCCCGATCAACACCAGCCCCACCAACGTCCCCGCATACCCGCCGGTGGCGAGCGACGCGATCGACACCAACCCCGCCGACATCAACACCATCCCCAGCCCGATGGCCCGCGGAGCACCAAGCCGCGCCGTCCACTTCGCCGCCAACCCCGAGAAGTTGAGCGCCACGATCGCCAGGGCGAGCGGCGCCGTACGGACACCCGCCTCCAACGGGCCGTAGCCGAGGACGAATTGGAGGTGCTGGGTGAGCAGGAACAGGGAGCCGGCCATGCCGAAGGTGATCAGGACGACCCCGGTGACCGCGCCCGTGAACCGGCGGTCGCGGAAGAAGTCCAGGTCGAGCATGGGGTACGGGACACAGTTCTCCCAGTACGCGAAGGCCGCGAGGACGAGGACAGCCACTGCCCCCGTGAGCAGCACCTGCCCGGACGTCCAGCCGTGCGCCGGGCCGGAGATGATCGCGTAGACCAGCGCGGCCATGCCGACGGTCGAGAGCAGCGCGCCGAGGAGGTCGGGGCGGTCGCCGCGCGGGTTTTTCGACTCGGGGACGAGTACCACCGCCGCGACCAAGGCCAGTGCCGCGACCGGGATGTTGATCAGGAAGATCGCGCCCCACCAGAAGTGGTTGAGCATGAAGCCGCCGAGGAGCGGGCCGGTCGCGAAGCCGAGGGCGTTGACCGCGGCCCAGATGCCGATCGCCTTCGGCTGTTCCTCGGGGGTGAAGATCTGCATCACGACGGCGAGGGTGGTGGTGATGAGCAGCGCCCCGCCCACCCCCATACCGGCCCGTGCGGCGATCAACTGCCCTGTGGAGTCGGCGAGTCCGGCGATCAGCGAGCCCGTGCCGAACAGCGCGAGACCCGCGATCAGCATCTTCTTGCGGCCGTAGCGGTCGGCGGCGCTGCCCGCGGTCAGCAGGAGCCCGGACTGTACGAGCGAGTACGCGTTGATCATCCACTGGATGTCCGCGGTGCTCGCGTCGAGTTCGCGGGTGAGCGAGGGGATCGCGACGTTCAGCACGGTGTTGTCGAGCAGCACGGTGAGCTGCGCGAGGCAGATGACTCCGAGGACTATCCAGCGCTGGGGGTGGCCTTGAAGGCCCTGGGGGCCTGGGGAAGTCGGCATGCTGTACACCGTAGAACAGTTCCTATACGGCGTACAACAGAGATGTTCCGGACACGAAGAAGGGGCGGTGACCACGTGGTCACCGCCCCTCCGGGGTCAGCCGGCTGTCAGCTGCTCGCCTTCTGCGTCAGGTCGTAGAAGGTGGCCGAACCGACCGTCACCTTCTTGTAGTTCTTCTCGACCCACGAGGTGATCTGCGAGGAGCTGCCGGTGCTGCTGCCGCCCATGCCGGTGCCGCCCGAGATGAAGTAGTGGATCTTTCCGTCCGCCACGTACTTCTGGAACTGGGCCAACGTCGGGGACGGGTCGGTGCCGTTGAAGCCGCCGATCGCCATCACCGGGTCGCCGGTGGCGAGTTGGTAGCTCGCGGCGTTCTGGGAGCCGATGGACGCGGCGACCCAGGTGTACTTGCTCGCGTCCGTCTGGAGCAGCTTCTTGGCCGCCGAGGTGACCGTCGCGCCGTTGAGCAGGCCGCCGACGCCACCGCCGCCGCCCATACCGCCGTCGCCGGTCTGGCCGCCGAAGCCGCCGCCCTGGTTCTGCGTCGTAC
>NZ_JAWOAI010000192.1:0-17137 GCF_033194735.1 Streptomyces sp. W16 | reverse complement strand
GCTCCGGCCGGTCGAGGAAGCGGCCGATCGCGGAGAGCGCGGCCCCGATGTGCGCGACGAGCTCCCGCACGGTCCAGTCACCGAGCCGGGTAGGCAGCGCGAGCTGCCCGGGACTGAGGGCCGCCACCGCCTCTCGTACGTTCCCGAACTGGGCGAGAACCGCGGTGCGGGTCCTGGCCGGGTCATAGGTGCGGGCGCGCTTCTTGGCCGTGGGCATGGCGGCGAGCCTAGGGCCTGTTCGCGGATCAGGTCGCAGGAAAGCGACAGTGCCTGCCCCCGCGCCTGCAGCATGATCCGCCGGACAGGCCCTGGTGCTTGTCGCGCGGCGGTCTCACGGCGATTTCCGCCCGTAGTCGCCGAGCCCGTGCTCCACCAACGCGAAGGCGCGCTCGGCCCGTTCGGGGGCGTCGGCGGCGACCGTGGTGACCGGCTCGCCCGCGTCGATACGGTGGTAGTGCTCCTCGATCAGGGCGTTGCGGGCGGCGCTGATCATGGCGGCGGCGACCATGGCGAGCATCAGGTCGCCGGTCTCCTCGGCGAGGTGGGCGGCCATGTCCCGGGTGCCGCGCTGCGCGGCCAGGAAGGCGCGCTCCTTCAACACCGGGGTGGCCATGACGAGTTCGCGCAGTTGGCGGGCGAAGGGTTCGGTGTGCAGCCCGACCGCCGGATCGCGGGTCGCGACCATCTCCAGGAACTGCCGTCGTACGGCGTCCACGGCGGACTCACCGGCCGCGCGCTCACGCACCGCGCGCGCCGCGTCGCCGAAGTGCTCCTCCATGGGCCAGAAGACCAGGTCTTCCTTGGTGCCGAAGTAGTTGAAGACCGTCATCTTCGAGACGTCGGACGCGTCGGCGATCTCCTGCACGGAGACGCCGTCGAAACCGCGCTCGGAGAAGAGGTCGATCGCGGTCCGGATGATCCGCTTCGCCGTCTCCAGCTTCTTGCGCTCACGCAGTCCCATCGCTTCGGTCACGGGTTCACTGTACCAAGGCGAAATTTATTCCCGGATGAAATATTGACTCGGTACACGAAGAACCTTCATGGTGGTTGCCATGACCGAGACCCAGCGAAAAATCGGCTTCGCCGTCTGCCTCGTCACGATCGTGCTGGCCCTGCTCGACCTGCAGATCGTGTCCGCGGCGACCATCCCGATCGTCCGGGACCTCGACCCCGCCCACGGCATCGACAAGATCCCGTGGCTGATCAGTGCGTACGCCCTCGCGTCGGCGGCGATGCTCCCGCTTTACGGCAAGCTCTGCGACGTACACGGCCCCAAGCGGGTCTTCACCGCGGCGATCGCCACGTTCCTGCTCGGCTCGGCGCTGTGCGGTGCCGCGCGGTCGATGGATCAGCTCATCGCGGCCCGCGCCCTCCAGGGCCTGGGCGGGGGCGGGCTGATGAGCATCACGATGGTCGTGATCGCCCACCTGAAAGGACCGGGCAAGGAGGACTCCGGCAGGGGCGCGAACGCCGGCGGACTGGTGGCCGGCGGCGCGATGGCGGTCGGCCCGTGGATCGGCGGCCTGCTCGCCGACCACACGAACTGGCGGTGGATCTTCTACGTCAACCTGCCGGTGGGCATGGTGGTCCTGGTCACGGCCGTCTTCGCGCTGAAGCTCCCCGAGCATCATGTCCGGCGCCCGTTGGACTACTTGGGCGCGGGGCTGGCGGCCGGGTTCTCCAGCGCGCTGCTCCTGATGACGGACTGGGGCGGCAAGAAGTACGGGTGGGCTTCACCGCAGATCGTGGGCTTGGGCTTCGCTACGGCTGTGACGCTCGCCCTGTTCCTCTGGCGCCAACTCCGGGCGCCCGAGCCGGTGTTGCCGCTCTCCCTGTTCAAGGTCCGCGAACTGCGGCTGGGCTTCGCGGTGCAGGCGATTCTCGGCGGCGCGATGATGTGCGCGATCTACTACGTCCTGATCTATCTGCAGGTCGCGCGGGGCATCGCCAGCTCCTCGGCGGGCCTCTTCCTGGTGCCGCTGGCGGTGGGACTGGGGGCGGCGGGTCTGCTCACCGGGCCGCTGAGGGCGCGGGGCTGGTCGGCCCGGACGTTCACGCTCAGCGGTACGGCGACGACGGCACTCGCGTTCGCCCTGCTGGCCACGACGACCGGCCCGGACACCTCCCTGTGGCTGATCCGGGCCGAACTGCTGCTGGCGGGCGCGGGATTCGGCCAGCTGGCCGGCCAGCTGATCCTGCTGGTCCAGGACTCCGCGCCGCGCCATCAGCTGGGCGTGGCCACGACCTCGATCCGCTTCTTCCAGACCTTGGGCAACGCCCTGGGCACCGCGGCGTTCGGCACGGTACTGGCCCGTTTCTACGCCGGGCACGGGCCCGGCGGGGACATCGCGGCCCTGCCCCGGCTGACCGGGGCGACCCGGGTGGCGGGTGTGCAGGCCTTCGTGGACGCGACGCAGGTGGTGTTCTGGGGAGGGGCCGGGTTGATGGGCGTGGCCGCGGTGCTGGCCTGGCGGTTGCCCAAGTCCGGGGCGGACAAGGCCGGTTCGGTCACCGGTGACGAACTCGCCGGGGGTGAGCCGGCCGGAGGGCGCCCTATCGGCGGTCTGTCGGAGGTGTCGGCAGCGCGTCGGCGGGCTGTCGGCGCCGCGTTGAAATCTGATCGGGAACCCGCCGGACGACCGTCCGGCAGGCCCGCCAAACACAGGGAATCGTCATGACCACGCATGTCACGATCATCGGCGCCGGACTCGGCGGACTGACCCTCGCCCGCGTCCTGCACGTCCACGGCATACCGGCCACGGTCTACGAGGCGGAGGCCTCACCGATGGCCCGGCTCCAGGGCGGGATGCTCGACATCCACGACTACAACGGCCAACTCGCCCTGGAAGAAGCCGACTTGCTGGACGAGTTCCGCGCCATCGTCCTGGCGGGCCGCCAGGCGAGCCGCATCCTAGCCCCGGACGGAACCGTCCTGTTCGACGAGCCCGACGACGGCACGGGCAGCCGCCCCGAGGTGCAGCGCGGCGAGCTGCGGCAGATCCTGCTCGACTCGCTCCCGGCCGGCACCGTGCGGTGGGGACACAAGGTCAGCGGGGTGCGCTCGCTCGGCGAGGGCCGGCACGAGGTGACCTTCGCGGACGGCGGCACGGTCGTCACCGGTCTGCTCGTCGGGGCGGACGGCGCCTGGTCCCGCGTACGGCCGCTGCTGTCCGACGCCACCCCGGAGTATTTCGGCCGGACCTTCGTCGAGACCTATCTGTACGACGCCGAGACCCGGCATCCCGCCGCCGCGAAGGCGGTCGGCGGCGGATCGCTGTTCGTGCTCGACAAGGACGCGAAGGGGAGGTGGATCGGGGCGCACCGGGAGAGCGGCGAGACGCTGCACGCCTATGCGACGCTGGTCAGGCCGCTGGAGTGGTTCGATCGCATCGACTTCACCGATGCCGCCGCGGCCACCGCACGGATCGCCGCGGAGTTCGACGGCTGGGCCCCCGAGATCACCGCCCTGATCACCGACAGCGACACCGCTCCGGTGCTGCGGCCCCTCAACTCGCTGCCGATCGGGCACCGTTGGGACCGGGTGCCGGGAGTGACCCTGGTCGGCGACGCCGCCCACCTCGCGCCGCCGGACGGCGAGGGCGCCAACCTCGCCATGCAGGACGGCGCCGAACTCGCCCTGGCCGTCGCCGCGTACCCCGACGACATCGAGCAGGCGCTCACCGCGTACGAGGAGGCACTGTTCCCCCGTAGCGCCACAGCCGCCGTCGAGGCCGTGGCCACCAACGAGGCCGTAGCCCAGGACCTGCTCGCCTTCTTCGGCCAGAAAGCCCGGGCCGAGCAGGAGGCCTGACAAGCGAACCCTGCTAGCTCTTGGACGGCTGGAACGTGGCCGCCGCAGGGAACTTCAGGCCGGTGCAGTCGCGGCGGGCGGCGACATCCGTGACGTACGCCTCGAAGAGGGCCTGGAGCCGCTTCTGGACGACCTTGTTGTACGGATAGTCGCTGCTCAGCGTGTGGACGGCCGGCTGTCCGGCGCAGGTGGAGGAGGCCCACCACACGTTGTCGTTGCGGTCGTAACCCGCCGTGCCGGGGCTCAACGACACCTGGTCCCTGCCGTAGTGCTCCGTCGCGACCTCGCGTGCCTCGTCGCCGAAGTAGGAATCGGTCCGCAGCCAGAAGGGCGCGACCCGGAGCACGTCGTCGAGGGTGTCGGCGTGGGCTTCGTCCTCGCCGAGGCCGGGCCACATCCTGCGCACCTCCTTGTTGCTCACCCCGAGCAGGCAGCTCTCCTGCTGCGCGTGGGCGGCAGGGGTGGCCAGGGCGCGGTCGGGGAAACGCCAGCGGCCCTTCGCCGCGATGTATCCGGCGTACCAGCCGCATGTTCCGCCGGCCGACTTCGCGTTCACCAACTTCGCACTGGGCGTGGGCAGTTCGGCCGGAAGTGCGGGCAGCGTGGCCGTGCAGCCCAGCTTCTTCGCCGCCCGTACGGCCGCGGTGCGGGCCAGCCCGGCAAGCGTTCTGCGGTCGGCGTCCGTGACCGGGGCGTTCTCGAAGTACTTGGCCACGGTCATGGTGTTGATGGAGGTCGTCCCGCCGGACTTGTCGGTGCACTTGGCCTTCACGACGGCCGCGTTGCCGTAGTACACACCGAGCCGCCCGTCACCGATCGGGTACGGCGCCGTCTGCTCGGCCTCCCGTGTGACGTCGGCGTTCGCCGCCCTGCCCAACAACCCGAACGGGTTGTCCCACCCGCTCACCAACTGCGCGAAGTCGTCGCTCGGGTTCGACCAGACCGAGAGCAGGAAGTGGCCGTACGTGGTGCCCGGCTTCCCGACCCGGTAGATCTGACACTCCGTGGGCAGCGAGGCCTTGCCGAGGACGCCCATCGAGTCGTCCTCTCCGCTCCCCGCCCGCGCCCTCGTCGTACCGCCGTTGAGGTCCAGCACCTGGTCGGGGTCGACGAGTCCGGCGCAGGCCTTCGCGATCCGGTCCCGGCTGGCGGACCGGTCGAACTGGTCCCTCGCCTCCAGCCACAGCCCCCAGCCACCCGCACCGACCCCGAACACCGCTGCCACAGCCACGAGTTGGTTGAAGGCGTTGCGCCGACGGCTCCCTCGATCCGGAGTCAGCCAGCGGGAGCGCGGAAAGGGCACCCGGGCACGCTCGGAGGATTCAGGCGTGTGTTCACTGTCGAAACTCACGCGCACCTCCGGCCGCCGCCGCCGAACTCGCGTGTCCCCACCGGTACTTCCACGTTCCCGCTCCCCCGTTCCACGCCCACGAACCGTCGAAGTTAGCACGAGCGAAGGCCCTGCCCGGATCCCGGACAGGGCCTTCACATGCATGCGTTCCTACGACGGCATACGACGAACTACGCCAGCAGCGCCGGGATCGTCCCCTCGTGCGCCTCGCGCAGCTCCGCCAGGGACAGCGCGAACTCGCCCTGGATTTCGACGGATTCGCCGTCGACGACGCCGATGCGCGTGGCCGGGAGACCCCGCGCCCCGCACATGTCGTTGAAGCGCAGTTCCTCCGAGCGAGGGATCGCCACGACCGCACGCCCCGCCGACTCCGAGAACAGGAACGTGAACGCGTCGAGACCGTCGGGGACGATCAGGCGCGCGCCCTTCTCGCCCAACAGGGCCGATTCCACGACCGCCTGGATCAGACCGCCGTCGGACAGGTCGTGCGCCGAGTCGATCATGCCGTCGCGGGAGGCGGAGATCAGGATCTCGGCGAGCAGCCGCTCCCGCTCCAGGTCGACCTTCGGAGGCAGTCCGCCGAGGTGGTCGTGGACGACCTGCGACCAGGCCGACCCGCCGAACTCCTCGCGGGTGTCGCCGAGGAGGTAGAGCAGCTGGCCCTCCTCCTGGAAGGCGACCGGCGTGCGACGCGCGACGTCGTCGATGACGCCCAGCACGGCCACGACCGGGGTCGGGTGGATGGCGACGTCGCCCGTCTGGTTGTAGAGGGAGACATTGCCGCCCGTCACCGGCGTGCCCAACTGCTGGCAGGCGTCGGCCAGTCCACGGATCGCCTCCGCGAACTGCCACATCACCGCCGGGTCCTCGGGCGAACCGAAGTTCAGGCAGTCGGACACCGCGAGGGGCTTGGCACCCGTCGTCGCCACGTTCCGGTACGCCTCGGACAGCGCCAACTGCGCGCCCGCGTACGGGTCCAGCTTCGCGTAGCGGCCGTTGCCGTCCGTCGCGATGGCGACACCGAGGCCGGTCTCCTCGTCGATGCGGATCATGCCCGAGTCCTCGGGCTGCGCCAGCACCGTGTTGCCCTGCACGAAGTGGTCGTACTGGGACGTGATCCACTTCTTGGACGCCTGGTTCGGGGACGACACCAGCGCCAGGACCTGCGACTTCAGTTCCTCCGAAGTCCCGGGCCGGGCAAGCTTGTTGGCGTCGTCCGCCTGGAGCGCGTCCTGCCAGGACGGGCGGGCGTACGGGCGCTCGTAGACCGGGCCGTCGTGCGCGACCGTGCGCGGGTCGACGTCCACGATCTTGCCGCCGTGCCAGAAGATCTCCAGGCGGTCGCCGTCGGTCACCTCACCGATGACCGTGGCGATGACGTCCCACTTCTCGCAGATCTCCAGGAAGCGGTCGACCTTCGACGGCTCCACGACCGCGCACATCCGCTCCTGCGACTCGCTCATGAGGATTTCCTCGGGCGAGAGCGTGGAGTCGCGCAGCGGTACGTCGTCCAGGGTGACCGTCATGCCGCCGGAGCCGTTGGACGCCAACTCGCTTGTGGCGCAGGAGAGTCCGGCCGCGCCGAGGTCCTGGATGCCGACGACCAGCTTCTCGGCGAAGGCCTCAAGCGTGCACTCGATGAGGAGCTTCTCCTGGAAGGGGTCGCCCACCTGGACGGCGGGGCGCTTGCTCGGCTTCGCGTCGTCGAAGGTCTCGGACGCCAGGATCGACGCGCCGCCGATGCCGTCGCCGCCCGTGCGGGCGCCGTAGAGGATGACCTTGTTGCCCGCGCCGGAGGCCTTCGCGAGGTGGATGTCCTCGTGCCGCATGACGCCGATGGCGCCCGCGTTGACCAGCGGGTTGCCCTGGTAGCAGGCGTCGAAGACGACCTCGCCGCCGATGTTGGGCAGGCCCAGGCAGTTGCCGTAGCCGCCGATGCCCGCGACGACGCCCGGCAGGACGCGCTTGGTGTCGGGGTGGTCGGCCGCACCGAAGCGGAGCGGGTCGACCACGGCTACCGGCCTGGCACCCATTGCGATG
The DNA here is from genome assembly GCF_033194735.1 of Streptomyces sp. W16. Classification (NCBI taxonomy): domain Bacteria; kingdom Bacillati; phylum Actinomycetota; class Actinomycetes; order Kitasatosporales; family Streptomycetaceae; genus Streptomyces; species Streptomyces sp. W16. Next base: position 9,935 of record NZ_JAWOAI010000192.1, on the reverse strand, counting down.
ATGTCGCGCACGATGCCGCCGACGCCCGTGGCCGCGCCCTGGTAGGGCTCCACGTACGACGGGTGGTTGTGCGACTCCACCTTGAAGGTGACCGCGTAGCCCTGGCCGACGTCGACGACGCCCGCGTTCTCGCCGATGCCGACGAGCAGGGCATCGCTCTGCGGGGCCTTCTCGCCGAACTGGCGGAGGTGGACCTTGGAGGACTTGTAGCTGCAGTGCTCGGACCACATGACCGAGTACATGGCGAGCTCGGCACCGGTGGGCCGGCGGCCGAGGATCTCCACGACCTTCTCGTACTCGTCCTTCTTCAGGCCGAGTTCGGCCCAGGGCAGCTCGACGTCGGGGGTCTCGGCCGCGTGCTCGACCGTGTCCAGAGGCGTCCGGCTCATGCGTTGACCAGCTTCTTGAGGATCGAGGTGAAGAAGGGAAGGCCGTCGGTGCGGCCGGACCCGATCAGCGGCTCGACCGCGTGCTCGGGGTGCGGCATGAGGCCTACGACGTTCCCGGCGGCGTTCGTGATGCCGGCGATGTCGCGCAGCGAGCCGTTCGGATTCACGTCCAGGTAGCGGAAGACGACCCGGCCCTCGGCCTCCAGCTCGTCGAGCGTGTGCTCGTCGGCGACGTAGCGGCCGTCCATGTTCTTCAGCGGGATGTGGATCTCCTGGCCGGCGGTGTAGTCGCCGGTCCAGGCGGTGTCCGCGTTCTCCACCCGCAGTTTCTGGTCACGGCAGATGAAGTGCAGGTGGTTGTTGCCGAGCATCGCGCCGGGGAGGAGGTGCGCCTCGGTGAGGATCTGGAAGCCGTTGCAGATACCGAGGACGGGGAGTCCCGACTTCGCCTGCTCGATGACCGTCTCCATCACCGGCGAGAAGCGGGAGATGGCACCCGCGCGCAGATAGTCGCCGTAGGAAAAACCGCCCGGGAGGACGACCGCGTCGACCTGGTGGAGGTTCTTGTCCTTGTGCCAGAGGGCGACCGGTTCGGCGCCGGCGAGGCGGATCGCGCGCTGGGTGTCGCGGTCGTCGAGGCTGCCCGGGAAAGTGACGACGCCAATACGAGCGGTCACTTCGCGGCCTCCGCGACTTCCTCCACCTTGACGGTGAAGTCCTCGATCACGGTGTTGGCGAGGAAGGATTCCGCAAGATCGTGGATGCGGGCGAGCGCGGCCTCGTCGACCGGTCCGTCAACTTCCAGTTCGAATCGCTTTCCCTGACGTACGTCGGAGATGCCTTCGAAACCCAGGCGTGGCAGCGCACGCTGGACCGCCTGGCCCTGGGGGTCGAGGATCTCCGGCTTGAGCATGACGTCGACTACGACGCGTGCCACTGGCACTCCCGGTGTTGTGGTGCTGAGCAGGTTCCTGCGGGTCTTCGACAGGTGACTTCAGACTACCTGCACAAAATTTCTACGCGAGTAGAGTTGTAGGAATCTACGTGAGGACCATCACGATCCGGTGTCGGGTGGGGGTCTTCACGAAAAGTTCAGGGAAAGATCCCGGATCGATCCCTGTTCACTATTGCGCGGAGACACGCGGGAAGATTTAGTCGGGCTTCACATTGCATTGCCGGGCACTGTACAAATGAATTGGCAATAGCCGATACTTTGCCCATTAACAGGCGGACAGTCGACATCTCCGCACCTCCGTGGCGTCTCCGTGCGCCCTCGCGGATAGTGCGGTTTCAGGTGTCGCACGAAGGGACCGATATTCGTGGCGCAGAAGGTCGTGGTCACTCTCTTTGACGACATCGACGGCTCGGAAGCGGCGGAGACGATCGCCTTCGGACTCGACGGCAAGTCGTACGAGATCGACCTGAATCAAGCCAATGCCAAGAAACTGCGTAAGGCGCTCGCGCCGTACGTGGACGCAGGTCGCAAGCGGTCGAGGTCGGGCAAGGCCTACCGCCAGACCGAGGTGGCCCCCGACCCGGCGGCGGTCCGCGCCTGGGCACAGGCGAACAAGATGGACGTACCGGCCCGCGGACGCATCCCCAAGAAGGTCTACGAGGCGTTCGCCGCCGCGCAGTAGGAAGCTCCGAAGAGCTGGGCCTGCCCGGGGGCCGACGGCGGGTCACCGGGCCCTCGGGGGAACCGACTTGCGCTGCACCCCTCCTGGTCAGCTAGAGTTCGGAGCACGCCGAGGGGCGAGGCCGAAAGGCCCAGCTCACGGAGTACATGCGGGTGTAGTTCAGTAGCAGAACATCCTCCTTCCAGGGGGAAGGCGCAGTGTGCGATCCCTGTCACCCGCTCTGCATCACCGTCCGGACCACTTCGTGGATCGGGTAGGCTGATGCTCGCGCCGATCAGTGAGAGCTGGTCGGAGGCAATGCGGACGTAGCTCAGTTGGTAGAGCGCAACCTTGCCAAGGTTGAGGTCGCCAGTTCGAACCTGGTCGTCCGCTCGGGAACAAGACCCCGGTCCACTGGACCGGGGTCTTTTCGTGTGCCTCGACTCCCGTCTGACATTTGTCATGCCGAGTGATGACAGCGCGCACTGCTGCCGCGCCCCCACCGCCGGGACGCTGAAGTCATGGACACCAACGAACACGAACACGTGATTGAGGTCACCGACCTACGCCGTGTGTACGGGGGCGGGTTCGAGGCTATGCGGGGGATCACATTCTCCGTGCGGCGCGGAGAGGTCTTCGCGCTCCTTGGCACCAACGGCGCCGGCAAGACCTCGACCGTCGAAGTGCTGGAGGGCCTCGCGGCGCCGTCCGGCGGCAGGGTGCGCGTCCTCGGCCACGATCCCCACACCGAGCGGGCCGCCGTACGGCCGCGGACCGGGGTGATGCTGCAGGAGGGCGGCTTCCCGTCCGAGCTGACCGTCGCCGAGACCACGCGGATGTGGGCCGGCTGCACGAGCGGGGCACGGCCGGTGCCGGAGGCGCTCGCGCTGGTCGGGCTGGAGCAGCGGGCGGCCGTACGGGTGAAGCAGTTGTCCGGGGGTGAACGGCGGCGGCTCGATCTCGCGCTCGCGCTGCTCGGGGAGCCCGAGGTGCTGTTCCTCGACGAACCGACCACCGGCCTCGACGCCGAAGGGCGCCGCGACACCTGGGAGTTGGTGCGGGCGCTGCGCGACGGCGGTACGACCGTGCTGCTGACCACGCACTACCTGGAGGAGGCCGAGGGCCTCGCCGACCGGCTGGCGATCCTGCACGACGGACGGATCGCGGTCACCGGGACTCCGGCCGAGGTGACGGCGGGGCGGCCCTCGCGGATCTCCTTCGAACTGCCCGCCGGGTACTTCGTGGGCGATCTGCCGCCGCTCGCGGAACTGGGGGTCGTCGGGCACGAGGTGGCCGGGAGGGTCGTACGGCTGGAGACGCATGAGCTGCAGCGGGCGGCCACCGGGCTGTTGGTGTGGGCCGAGCGGGCACGGATCGAGTTGCGACGGCTGGATGTGCGCTCGGCGTCGCTGGAGGAGGCGTTCCTCGGGATCGCCAGGGAAGCGGGCGCGGCCCGCGCGAAGGCGGCGGTGGCATGAGCACGGTGACGACGACCCCGGCCGGGCGCGGCTGGACGAGCCGGCCGACGACGACTCCGGCCGGGCGGCTGCGGGCGCTGGCACGGGCCGAGCTGACGCTGCTCGGGCGGAACCGGAACGTGGTGGTCACGGCGTTGCTCGTGCCGCTCGCGCTGCCGTTCAGCGTGCGGCCCGCGGTCGACCAGATGGATCTGAAGGGGGAGGGACTGTCGGTCGGCGCGGTGATGCTGACCGCCGCGATCGGCTTCTCGCTGCTCTTCGCCGTGTACTCGGCACTGGTGAGCGCCTTCGTCGCGCGCCGCGAGGAACTGGTCCTCAAGCGGCTGCGCACCGGCGAGCTCGGCGACTCCGAGATCCTCGCCGGTACCGCGCTCCCGTCGGTGTGCCTCGGGTTCGTGCAGTCCCTGCTGCTGGCCGCGGCCTGCGCGCTGCTGCTCGACGCCGGGGCCCCCAGGGCGCCCCAACTCGCCCTCCTGGGGCTGCTGTTCGGGCTCGCCCTGTGCGTCGGTCTCGCGGCCGTCACGGCGAGTTTCACCAGGACGGCGGAGAGCGCGCAGGTGACCGCGCTGCCCGTGCTGTTCCTGTCCATGCTCGGCTCCGGGATCATCATCCCGGACCAGCTGCTGCCCGACCGGATGGCCAGGGTCTGCGAATTCCTCCCGCTCTCCCCCGCGATCCGGCTGATCAGCGGCGGCTGGACCGGCGGCCTGTCCACGAGCGCCACCCTGGGCGCGCTCGCGACGGCGGTGGCCTGGACCGTCGTCGCGGTGTTTGCTGTACGGCGGTGGTTCCGCTGGGAACCGCGGCGCTGACCTACGGAGAGCACCGGATCATGCGGACACCAGGAGGCGCGGGCGACACGGCCGACACGGGCGGCTCCGATGACACGGGCGGCTCGGGCGGCATAGGCGGCTCGGGCGGCTGGTGGGGGCGGAAGAGCACGCCCGGGAAGGTCGAGGCGTACACCCGGTGGTCGTTCCACTTCTTCGCGCTGATCGAAGCGACGGCGGTCGGGCTGCCGGCCTTCGCCCAGACCGGCGCCGGAACCGCGAGCCGGCTGGCGGTGGCCGTGGCCGGGCACGCCGTGCTGTGTTCCCGGGTCTCCGCGCAGGCCCTCGACTGGACACGCGGTCGGCGGGAGCAGCCCGTACGACTGCTGTGGGCGCTCGGTGCGGTCACCGCGCTGATCGCCGCCGTCGCGCTCGTGCTCCGGGAGCGGGGGTCCGGCGGTGAGGATCTGCGGGCCGCCGCGAGCACGGTCTTCGTGGGGGTGCTGGGCTTCGGCGCCGGCACGTTGACGCTCGGCCTGCGCGGACGGCGGCAGGTCCTGAACGTCGTGGCGGGGTGCGTGGCCGGTGCGCTGTTCGCGCAGTTCGCGCTCGGCTCGACCGCAGGCGCCACGCTCGGTACTGGGCTCGCCGTCCTCTTCACCGCCGGCGGCCTCGCCTTCACCGCCGCCTTCTCCGTGTGGCTCCTCGACGCCGTCTACGAACTCGACGAGGCCCGCGAGACCCGGGCCCGGCTCGCCGTCGCCGAGGAACGGCTGCGGTTCGGGCGCGACCTGCACGACGTGATGGGCCGCAACCTGTCGGTGATCGCGCTGAAGAGCGAACTGGCCGTGCAGCTGGCGCGGCGCGGGCGGGCCGAGGCCGTGGAGCAGATGATCGAGGTGCAGCGGATCGCGCGGGAGTCGCAACGGGAGGTACGGGATGTCGTACGGGGCTATCGCGAGGCCGCACTCGATGTCGAACTGGCCGGTGCGCAGGGCGTGTTGACCGCTGCGGGCATCGAGTGCGAGGTGACCGGGGAGGCGGCGGGGCTGCCGGCCGAGGTGCAGTCGGCGCTCGGCTGGGTGGTACGCGAGGCGACGACCAACGTACTGCGGCACGGCAACGCGGGGCGCTGCGCGGTCGCGGTCCGGGTGGCGGCGGGGAGTGTGGTGCTGACAGTGGAGAACGACGGGGCCAAGACGGTCGACGGGGGTACCGGCGGTGGGGCGGGGCTCGTGGGGCTGCGGGAGAGGTTGACCGCGGTGGGCGGCGAACTGGAGGCGGGGTCCGTGGACGGCGAGCGTTTCCGGGTGGTGGCGACCGTGCCGCTGCCCGCGGTGGCAGGGGGTGTCGCGTCGTGACCACCGCCGTCGTACGGCTGCTGCTCGCCGATGACGAGCATCTGATCCGGGGGGCGCTGGCCGCGCTGCTCGGGCTTGAGGACGATCTGCTGGTGGTCGCGGAGGCGGCGACCGGGCCCGAGGCGCTGGCCATGGCGCGGGCGCACCGGCCCGATGTCGCCGTACTGGATCTGCAGATGCCGGGGGCGGACGGTGTGAAGGTCGCCACATCCCTGCGCACCGAACTGCCCGACTGCCAGGTCCTGATCGTGACCGGACACGGCAGGCCCGGCCATCTGAAGCGGGCGCTCGCGGCGGGTGTGCGGGGGTTCGTCCCGAAGACGGTCAGCGCGCAGCGGCTCGCGGAGATCATCCGCACGGTGCATGCAGGACAGCGGTACGTCGACCCGGAGTTGGCCGCCGACGCCATCTCCGCCGGGGACTCGCCACTGACCGCGCGTGAGGCCGAGGTCCTGGAACTGGCCGCCGACGGGGCGCCGGTCGCGGAGATCGCCGAACGGGCCGCGCTCTCGCAGGGCACCGTACGGAACTACCTCTCCTCGGCCGTCTCGAAGCTCGGTGCGGAGAACCGGCATACGGCAGTGCGTCTCGCACGCGAGCGAGGTTGGGTATAGTTGCTCTCGCGCCACGGCGCAGCGCGGACGTAGCTCAGTTGGTAGAGCGCAACCTTGCCAAGGTTGAGGTCGCCAGTTCGAACCTGGTCGTCCGCTCAAAGTAGAAACCCCGGTCCGGGTGGACCGGGGTTTTTCATGCCCTCTAGGCCCAGTTCAGGCCCGTGAGGCGCTCGTACGCCTCGATGTACTTCGCGCGGGTCGCGTCCACGACCTGCTGCGGAAGTGCCGGCGGCGGCTGCTCGCTCTTGCGGTCCCAGCCGGACTCCGGCCCGGTCAGCCAGTCGCGCACGAACTGCTTGTCGTACGACGGCTGCGCGTGCCCCGGCTCCCAGGTCTCGGCCGGCCAGAAGCGGGACGAGTCCGGGGTGAGGACCTCGTCGGCGGCGATCAGCGTCTCGCCCTCGAAGCCGAACTCGAACTTCGTGTCCGCGAGGATGATGCCCCGGTCACGCGCGATGTCCCGGGCGCGGCCGTAGACCGCGAGGGTCGCCTGCCGCAGCTGCGCGGCGGTGTCCGCGCCGACCTGCCGGGCGACCTCCTCGTACGACACGTTCTCGTCGTGCTCTCCTACGGCGGCCTTGGTGGCCGGGGTGAAGATCGGCGCGGGGAGTTCGCTGCCGTCGACCAGGCCCTCGGGGAGGGCGAGGCCGCAGACCGTGCGGGACGCGTTGTACTCCACCAGGCCTGAGCCGGTGAGGTAGCCGCGGGCCACGCACTCCACCGGGACCATCCGGAGTGACTTGCAGATGAGGGTGCGGCCCGCCCAGTCGGCGGGGGCGCCGGGCGGGAGTTCGGTGCCGAGGACGTGGTTGGGGATCAGGTCGGCGAGCTGGTCGAACCACCAGAGGGAGAGTTGCGTGAGGACGCGGCCCTTGTCCGGGATCTCGGTGGGCAGCACCCAGTCGTACGCGGACATGCGGTCGCTGGCGACCATCACGAGCTCGCCCGCCTCGTTCTGGTACAGCTCGCGCACCTTGCCGGTGTGGAGGTGCGTCAGGCCCGGGACCTGGAGCGGCTCGGGCTTTTCTACGAATCCGGACACGGTTCCTCCAGTGGGTCTCTCCAACTGGCTCGATTGTCCCGTATGCGGGGCTGCCCTCCGGTCACGGGGTCAGTCGTGCTTGCAGATGCGGTCCAGGAGGTTGGCCGTGGCGCGCTGGACGCGGGCGTCGACATGGCCGGGGCGGTCCAGGGCCGGTGACCAGGCGAAGGTGCCGGAGGCGAAGACCAGGGAGCCGGACGGCGCCCGGTACAGGGAGGTCTCCTGGTGGCGGAGGGCGCCCTCGCCGTCCGTGTACGGGGAGTGTGCGAGCAGGATGCGCTCCTCGTGCGGGGGGAGCTGGGTGCGTGGGAAGTAACGGTCCGCCTCGCCCGCGACCAGGCCCTCGATCCCGTCGCCCTCGCCGGCACCGGTCGCCTCCCACAGCCAGTGGTCGGCGTTACGGACGATCAGGGGGTGCGGCTCGGGCACCCGTCCCGCGTACTGGATACCCACCAACTGCTGCTCGGGGCGGTCGACTTCGCGCCACAGCACCGGGCGGCCCGGGCCCCGGCGCTTGCGGCAGGTGAGCAGCCGGTCGGGGACACCGGACGGGGAGGGCGCCAACTCGACTTGCCAGTACATGGTGTTGGCGGAGAGGAAGACGAGTGACGTGCCGTGCTCGCGGGCCAGTTCGACGGTACGGCGCATGGGGGTCGACCAGTACTCGTCGTGGCCCGGGAAGACCAACCCCCGGTAACGGGTGGGGTCGACATGGCCCGCGTGCAGATCGCGGGCGTCGGCGTAGGCGAGGTCGTAGCCGTAGCGCTCGGCCCAGCGGATGAAGTCGTAGGCGTGGCCCACGTGCAGGGGGAGGCCCGCGCCCGCGTACGGGCGGTCGAAGGAGACCGTCGTCGCGGCCTCGGACTCGCCGAGCAGCCGGCCGTCGTCGTCCCAGGCGTGGTAGAGGCTCGCGCCGGTGTGGCCGTCCTCCGGGTAGAGGTTGTACGCCTGCCAGGTGATGTCCGGCAGCAGGAGGAGCAGGTCGGCGGGGTGCCTGTCGCGGACCGTGAACGGGATGTGGGAGCGGTAGCCGTCGGCGGTGGTGAGGACGGCGACGTAGGCGCCGATGCTCCAGTAGCTCGGGATCTGCAGCCGCCAGGACAGCCACCAGTGATGGCAGGAGACCGTGCGGTCGGCGGTGAGCGGCGGGGGCTGGACGATGCCCGAGAGACGGGGACTGGTGGTGATCTTGGCGGCGCCGTCACCGCCGTAGTGGCCGATGCGGTAGATGTCGACGCCGAACTCCTGGGGCGGGTCGACCGTGACATGGAAGTCGAGGGCCTCGCCGGGTGCGACCGCGCTCGCGGAGGTGAACCCCTTGATCTGCCGGCGCACGTCGTCGGCGGAGCGCGGGCCGCCGCCCCCGGACGCGCGCGGGGCGGGGAGCCTGGGGGCGTTTCCGCCGGGGGTGCGGGCGGGAGTGAGGGCGGGGGTCGGGTCCACGTACCAAGGGACCACGTGGCCGGTGTCGTCGAAGTAGGTCTCGCTGCCGCGGAGCCAGGGGACGGGGCCCTGTCCGAAGGGGTCCGTCACGGCGTGCGCCAGCGCTCCCGACTCCCAGCGGCGGATCTGCTCCGACCCCATGTCGCTCCCCTCCCTGGTGCCCCCGTGCTGGTTCTTCGTCCAACTGTCGTATGCCGTAAGCCTTTGCCAGAGACGGGACGGCGTACGGGATCGGCCCCAGCACATCACATTAAGCACTCACTCTGTCACTGGTCGTTGCGAATTGACCAAAAGTGGAGCCCTGGATTCCGATGCGGGTGGGGCGTCGAGGGGGCGCGACGTCAGACGAGGCGTACCGGCTTCTCCGGGCGTATGCCCAGGTCGATCAGCCACGCCCGCAGCGGGGCCGGGTCGCCGTCCTCCACGAGGCTGAGGACCCTTGGGGCGAGGTCGGCCGCTCTCGCGCCGTTGACAAGCAGGGTGGGGCCGTCGAGCCAGTCGAGGCCGGGGGTCGCGCCGGCCGTGTCCATCGCGGCGCAGCACACCATCGCCGTGACGTGATCGGCGAGCAACTCCCGTCCGGTGCGCGGGGGTTGGAGCGGGAAGAGGGGCAGCGAGCCGTCGTCCCAGAGCGCGGAGTCGGGCCACTGCCCGGACGGGACCGAACCGGTCGCCGGGGCCGCCGCCTCCTCCCGCGCCAACTCCGCGGTGAGCCCGGCGACGAGCGCCGCGCTGTGCGGCGGGCAGCTTTCGCCGAGCTCGTCGTCGTCGGCCGCCATCGCCTTGTAGGGCTCAGGGGAGTGAGGGGCGGCGTCCGGTTCCGTGGGTGGAGTGGTGACGGTCGGCTCTGTCGCGTACCGCTCACCGTCCGCGTCAGCAGCCGCATGGTCGTCGGTCTCGCCGTAGCGCCCCTCCGCCGCCGGGTCCGTCAGGTGGTCCACCACTCGGGCCAGGGTCGGGGCGTCGTGGTGCGGGGTGACGGGGTCGGGGGAACGGCGGACGCCGAGGGTGTCCAGGACGCGGTGGAGGCGGGCCGCGTCGGTGCGCCAGGTGCGGTCGACGACCTCCTCCGGGTACTCCTGCCAGTCCACCGGCGCCCAGTCGGGACCGGCCTCGGCCGGGCCGCCGTGGAAGAGGCGGGCGGCGAGGAGCGAGGTCGCCTCGTCGATCGTGCCGGGCTCTTCGAGCAGGTCACAGGCGGGGCGCTCGCCGAGCCGGGAGG
>NZ_JAWOAI010000191.1:0-17139 GCF_033194735.1 Streptomyces sp. W16 | reverse complement strand
GCGCCAGGGGCTGCGGACGGGGAGGCCGGTGCGCGGGTCGACGATGTGGTGCAGTTCGTGGCCGCTGCGGCGCCAGTTGCGGGCGGCGGTGCCCGAGGTGGCAAGGCCGCCGGAGCGCAGGCCGATCGTGGCGTACGTGCCGTGCGCGGGTGTCTCGTCGACGGAGCCGGTGACGTCCTGGACGCGGATGTTCCAGCCGCCGGCCGGGGGCTCCCCCGCGACGGCCGTGTCGCCGCCGAGGCTCACCAGGACTCCGCAGCCCGCCACTTCGGCGAGCATCGCCGCGGCTTTGTCGGCGGCCCAGGCCTTCGCCGTGGCGCCGAGGTCGAGGCGGACTCCGGCCGGGACGGTGACCGTGCCCGTCGTACGGTCGAGGTCGATCATGCGCCAGCCCGGGGCGCGCTTCACGGTGAGGCGGACCGGGCGGTCGTCGTCGCGGACGAGGGTGAAGTCGCGGTCGTAGCCGATGGCGTTCATCGCCGAGCCGACCGTCGGGTCGACCGCGCCGTCCGTCGCCTCGGCGGCGCGCAGTGCGACCGCCAACGCCTCGGCGAGCAGCGGGCTCACGGTGACCGGGCGGCCCAACGACGCGTCGAGGGCGGCGAGTTCGGAGTCGGCACGGAAGCGGCTGCACGCCGCGTCGACCTCGGCGAGGTGCCGGGCGAGGAGCAGATTGCAGGAGTCCAGCAGGGCCGGGTCGGTGACGACCAGCCGGACGCCGGTCCCCAGGGCGCGCCAGTCGGCGGCGGCGGTCGTGCGCAGAGTCGTTGTGGTCATCACGACGCTCCCGACGTGGAGTCGGTGGAGCTGCCGGACGAGGACGACACTCCGCTGGAGGACGCCTGGAGGTCCGAGGACGAAGAAGAAGACGAAGAAGAGGACGACGAGTTGTCCGAGGAGGAGCTGCTCGTCGAGTCGTCCGAGGAAGTGGAGGACGAAGAAGAAGACGAGGAAGACGACGACGAACCGGCGTCCGTGCTCGCCGTCGTGTCCGACTGCATCGTGCCGACCAGGGCGAACACCCCGGCAGCCGCCGCCAGCGTGACCGCTGCCGTGGCCGCCGCGATGCGCCGCTTGCCTCTGCGGACCGCCGCAGCGGCCCCACGCTCCTTGACTGTCATGGCCGTTCCCCTCCGCAGTGACTCTCTGTCACTCACTACGGTCGGGGACCAGCCTGAGAGAAGTCTGTGAGGCGGCCATACGCCTGCGCAGAACTCCCTGAGAGATCTCTTACAGGACGAGCTACGCGGTCAGGCGCGCGATCGCCTCGTCGACGGTCAGTTCCTCGCGCTCGCCGGTCCTGCGGTCCTTGAGCTCCAGGACGCCTTCAGCGGAGCGGCGGCCCGCGACCAGGATCTTCGGTACGCCGATCAGCTCGGAGTCGGTGAACTTCACGCCCGGGGAGACCCCGGCCCGGTCGTCGACCAGGACGCGCAGGCCGGCCGCGCGCAGCTTCTCCGAGACGTCGAGGGCGAGTTCGGTCTGCAGGGCCTTGCCTGCGGCGACCACGTGCACGTCGGCCGGGGCGACCTCGGCGGGCCAGCACAGGCCCTTGTCGTCGGCGGTCTGCTCGGCGAGGGCGGCGACCGCGCGGGAGACGCCGATGCCGTAGGAGCCCATGGTCACGCGGACCGGCTTGCCGTGCTGGCCGAGGACGTCGAGCTTGAGGGCGTCGGCGTACTTGCGGCCGAGCTGGAAGATGTGGCCGATCTCGATGGCGCGGTCCAGCTTGAGGCCGGTGCCGCACTTGGGGCAGGGGTCGCCCTCCTGCACGACCACGACGTCGACGTACTCGCCGACCTCGAAGTCACGGCCCGCGACGACGTACTTCGCGTGCGTGCCCTCCTTGTTGGCGCCCGTGATCCACGAGGTGCCGGGGGCGATGCGCGGGTCGGCGATGTAGGTGACCTTCTCGCCCAGGCCCTGCGGACCGACGTAGCCGCGCACGAGGTCGGGACGGCCGGTGAAGTCCTCCGCCGTCACCAACTCGACGGCGGCGGGGGCGAAGTGGGCCTCGACCTTGCCGAGGTCGACCTCGCGGTCACCGGGGACGCCTACGGCCACGATCTCGCCGTCGACCTTCACGAGGAGGTTCTTCAGGGTGGCGGAGGCCTCGACGCCGAGGTGGGCGGCGAGGGTCTCGATGGTGGGGGTGTCGGGGGTCGGGATCTCTTCGAGCGCGGGCACGCCGGTGGCGTCCACGGACTTCAACTCGTATGCGATCGCTTCGGTGTTGGCCGCGAAGTCGCAGTTCGGGCAGTCCGCGAAGGTGTCCTCGCCGGCCTCGGCCGGGGCGAGGAACTCCTCCGACTTGGAGCCGCCCATCGCGCCCGCGGTCGCGGCGCAGATGCGGTAGTCGAGGCCCAGGCGCGCGAAGACCTTCTGGTAGGCCTCGCGGTGCAGGGCGTACGACTTGGCGAGGCCCTCGTCCTCCGTGTCGAAGGAGTACGAGTCCTTCATCAGGAACTCGCGGCCACGGAGGATGCCGGCGCGGGGGCGGGCCTCGTCGCGGTACTTGTTCTGGATCTGGTAGAGGATGACCGGCAGGTCCTTGTACGAGGACGCCTGGTCCTTCACGATCAGCGTGAAGATCTCCTCGTGGGTGGGGCCGAGGAGGTAGTCGCCGCCCTTGCGGTCCTTGAGGCGGAACAGCTCGGGGCCGTACTCGTCCCAGCGGCCGGTCGCCTCGTACGGCTCCCGGGGCAGGATCGCGGGAAGCAGCACCTCCTGGGCGCCGATGGCGTCCATCTCCTCACGCACGATCCGCTCCACGTTCGAGAGGACCTTCTTGCCGAGGGGCAGCCAGCTCCAGATACCGGCGGCGGTGCGGCGGACGTAACCGGCCCGCACGAGCAGCTTGTGACTGAGGACCTCGGCGTCCGCCGGGTCGTCGCGCAGCGTCTTCGCCATCAACTGGGACATGCGCTGGACCGGTGCGTTCGCCATGGTTCCTGTACTCCTGCCGGGAAAGGGTGATGGCTAGGAGGTTAGCCGGGCGTGCTGTGCCGGTGGAAATCGGTTAGCGACGGCGGAGGGGCAGCGGGGCGCCCATGACGGCGTACGGCTTCGGGGCGCTCGGGAACAGGACCTGGCGGGCGAGGTCCTCGTAGCCGAGGGAGCGGTAGAGGCCCCGGGCCGGGCTGTCGGTGTCGATCGCGGAGAGGATCGAGCGGGGTTCGGTGACGGCGTCCGTGATGGTGGTGATCAGGGAACGGCCGGCGCCGCGGTTCTGGTAGTGCGGGTGGACGTGCAACTCGGTGATCACGAAGGAGTTGTCGAGCCACTCGTCGTGGTCGCGGGCTCGGAGGTACGGCTCCACGACTGTGGACCACCAGTGGGTGCGGTTGTTGGGCATGCCGTAGACGAAACCGACAAGGCGGCCATCGGTGGTGGCGCCAAGGGCGCGGGCGCCGGGGTAGGTCATGTGGCGCAGGACGATCTGGCGTCGTACCGCTACCTCGTCCTGGCCCAGGCCGAATGCGAGGGCTTGTACGGCCAGGGCTTCGTCCACGTGGGCCGAGAGGTCCAGGGGGGTGATCACGACGTCTTCGGGGTGGCGGTGGCCGTGACCGGGAAATCGCATGTGGGGAGAGTACAGGGGGTTCGGTTGTTGTTCGGGTGCGGGCCGTTCGTGGCTGGTCGCGCAGTTCCCCGCGCCCCTTGGGGGGCGCCCTTGGGCGGCTCAGAACAGAACGCTCATGAACGCGCCGACCTCTTGGAAGCCCACCCGCAGGTATGCCCGTCGTGCCGGCGTATTGAAGTCGTTGACATACAGGCTGACCACAGGAGCGACGTCCGCCAGCGCGTAGCGCAGTACCGATGCCATCGCCGGGGCCGCCACGCCCATCCCCCGGTACTCGGGGGCCACCCATACGCCCTGGATCTGGCAGGCCTTGGGTGTCGCCGCGCCGATCTCCGCCTTGAAGACGACCTTGCCGTACTCGTCGAGGCGGGCGAACGAGCGGCCGGAGCCCACTAGTTCGGCGACTCGGGCCTGGTAGAGGAGGCCGCCGTCGCCGGCCAGCGGGGAGACTCCCACCTCCTCGGTGAACATCGCCACGCACGCCGGCATGATCGTCTCCATCTCGTCCTTGCGGATGCGACGGACGTAGGGGTCGGGAGCGATGTCGGCGGGCAGGCGGTCGGCGACCATGAGGGGCTGGCGGGCGCGGACCTCGCGGGCCGGGCCCCAGCTCGGTTCCAACAGGCGCCACAGCTGGGCGGTGGCGTCGGCGGGGCCGACGATGGAGGAGCAGCGGCGGCCGGCCCGGCGGGCGCGGTCGGCGAAGGCGCGGATCGCCCGGGGGGTCGCGCAGATCGGGACGAGGTTGGCGCCCGCGTAGCAGAGGGACGTCAGCATGCCGTCCTCGTACCAGCCCCACATCTCGCCGCCGAGCCGCCACGGGTCGAGGCCTGCGACCTGAACCCGCGAGGTCACGAAGGCGTTCGTGACCGGCTCGCGGTCGAGTACGGCGAGCGCGGCTTCCAGGTCGCTCGGTTCGAGCACCCGAGAGGTGGTCTGGGTCAACACGTACGGGACCTCACCCTGAGGGTCTGCTGATCTCCGCACTGTACCTGCGGAAGCTGAGCGGTGCCGCCTTGTGTTGGCGCTCGCTTCTCTTGTGGGGGTGGGGGAAGTGGGCGTCTGGGGGCTGCCGCCCCCAGGCCCCCGCTTCGGCCTGGACGGCCTCGTCCTCAAGCGCCGGACGGGCTGATGGTGTCGACCGGCGCTGACAAGCGAAACCCAAGAGCTGAGACGTGGAGCCCAAGCCCTCTCAAGCGAAGCCCAAAGGCCTTTTCAGCCCGCGACCGCGACCGTCGGCTCGCCCGAAGCGACGCCGTCCGCCTCCATCTGCTCGGCGATCTTCATGGCTTCCTCGATCAGGGTCTCGACGATCTTCGACTCGGGGACGGTCTTGATGACCTCGCCCTTGACGAAGATCTGGCCCTTGCCGTTGCCGGAGGCGACGCCGAGGTCGGCCTCGCGGGCCTCGCCCGGGCCGTTGACGACACAGCCCATGACCGCGACCCGCAGCGGGACCTCCATTCCCTCCAGGCCCGCCGTGACCTCTTCGGCCAGCTTGTAGACGTCGACCTGGGCACGGCCGCAGGAAGGGCAGGAGACGATCTCCAGGCCGCGCTGCCTCAGGTTCAGCGACTCCAGGATCTGGTTGCCGACCTTGACCTCCTCGACCGGGGGCGCGGAGAGCGAGACGCGGATGGTGTCGCCGATGCCCTGCGAGAGGAGGGCGCCGAAGGCGACGGCCGACTTGATCGTGCCCTGGAAGGCCGGGCCCGCCTCGGTGACGCCGAGGTGCAACGGGTAGTCGCACTGGGCCGCGAGCTGGCGGTAGGCCTCGACCATCACGACCGGGTCGTTGTGCTTGACCGAGATCTTGATGTCCCGGAAGCCGTGCTCCTCGAAGAGGGACGCCTCCCAGAGGGCGGACTCGGCGAGCGCCTCGGGGGTCGCCTTGCCGTACTTCTTCAGCAATCGAGCGTCCAGCGAGCCGGCGTTCACGCCGATGCGGATCGGGGTGCCGTGGTCCTTCGCGGCCCGCGCGATCTCCTTGACCTTGTCGTCGAACTGCTTGATGTTGCCCGGGTTCACGCGGACCGCCGCGCAACCCGCCTCGATCGCCGCGAAGACGTACTTCGGCTGGAAGTGGATGTCCGCGATGACGGGGATCTGCGACTTGCGGGCGATCGTCGAGAGCGCGTCGGCGTCGTCCTGCGTCGGGCAGGCCACGCGGACGATCTGGCAGCCGGACGCGGTCAACTCGGCGATCTGCTGGAGGGTGGCGCCGATGTCCGACGTACGGGTGGTCGTCATGGACTGCACGGACACCGGCGCGTCGCCGCCGACCGCCACGGATCCGACCTGGATCTGCCGGCTCTTGCGGCGCTCGGCAAGCCGGGTCGGAACGGACGGAATGCCGAGAGAAATCGCAGTCATCTGCTGTGCAACCCCAAGTCGTGGATCAAGGCCCCGGTCCCGGAACAGCGGGCTCCAGGCTTCGAGATTACGTCAAGCGTGCGGGCCCGAGCACATCCCGGCCGTAAACCCACTCAATGGAGGGCGGCCCCGCACCAAGGATGCGAGGCCGCCACAAACTACGAATGGCTAGGAGATTTTCACCGGGTTAACCACGTCCGCCACCAGGACGAGCAAGGTGAAGCAGACGAAGATCCCCGCCACCACATAGGCGACCGGCATCAGCTTCGCCACGTCGAACGGGCCCGGGTCCGGGCGCTTGAGCACCTTCGCCAGGTTCCGGCGCAGTGCCTCCCACAGCGCGCCCGCGACATGCCCGCCGTCGAGCGGGAGCAGCGGGAGCATGTTGAAGAGGAAGAGGGAGAGGTTGAAGCCGGCGACCAGCATCAGGGCCATGGCCAGTTGCTGGGTGGGCGGGATGTCGAGGGTGAAGATCTCGCCGCCGACGCGGGCCGCGCCGACCACGCCCATCGGGGAGTCGGCCTGGCGGGGGGCGCCGTCGAAGGCCGCGTTCCACAGGGCCGGGATCTTGCCGGGGAGGTCGGCGATGGAGTCGACGGCCTCGCCGAGGCGGTCGGTCATCCAGGTGACCGAGTCGCCGAGGTCCTGGCGGACGATGCCGGTGGCCGCGCTGAAGCCGAGGAAGCCGGCGGTGACGTACTGGCCCTGGACGATCTGGCCGCTGGAGTCCTTCCTGGCGACCTGGTTGCTCGCGATCTTCGCGTGCAGGGTGACTTCCTGGCCCTTGCGCTCGACGACGATCGCGACCGTCTTGCCGGGGGCGGCGCGGATCAGGTCGGAGAGTTTGTTCCAGTCCGTCGTCTTCACGCCGTTGAAGCTGAGGATCTTGTCGCCGGCCTTGAGGCCCGCCGCGGCGGCCGGGGAGGCCGGGTCGGTCGACCTGCAGGTGTCGCGGTTCTGGCTCTGCGCGATGACGCACTGGGAGACCGAGCTGACCGTGTTGGTCTGCTGCGAGATGCCGAAGCCCATCAGGACGGTGAGGAAGAGCGCCACCGCGAGGATGAGGTTCATGAAGGGGCCCGCGAACATCACGATGACCCGTTTCCAGGGCTTGCGTGTGTAGAACAGGCGGGTCTCGTCGCCGGGCTGGAGTTCCTCGAAGGCCGCCGAGCGGGCGTCCTCGATCATGCTGCGCCAGGGCGAGGTGGAGCGGGCGGTGATCCGGCCGTCGTCGCCGGGCGGGAACATGCCGATCATGCGGATGTAGCCGCCGAACGGGATGGCCTTGAACCCGTACTCGGTGTCGCCCTTCTTCCGGGACCAGATGGTCGGGCCGAAGCCCACCATGTACTGGGGCACCCGGATGCCGAAGAGCTTCGCCGTGGACAGATGCCCCAGCTCGTGCCAGGCGATCGAGACCAGCAGGCCGACCGCGAAGACGACTATGCCGAGGATCATCATCAGGGCTGTCATGCACGGGCCTCCGCGTTCGCCGTGGTCGTCTGCGCTGTCAGTTCGCGGGCCCGGGCGCGTGCCCAGGTCTCCGCTTCGAGGACGTCGGACACGGTAAGCGAGGTTCCCGTGGCCGGTGTCCCGTGTTCCTCGACCACTCGTGTCACCGTCTCCATGATTCCGTTGAACGGCAGCGCGCCCGCGCGGAACGCCTCCACGCACTCCTCGTTGGCCGCATTGAACACCGCCGGAGCCGTGCCCGCGAGCTGTCCCACATGCCGGGCGAGGCCGACCGACGGAAACGCGTCGGTGTCGAGCGGGAAGAACTCCCACGTCGACGCCTTGCTCCAGTCGAACGCGGGCGCCGCGTCCGGGACCCGCTCGGGCCAGCCGAGCCCGATGGCGATGGGCCCGCGCATGTCGGGGGGCGTCGCCTGGGCGAGTGTCGAACCGTCCGTGAATTCCACCATCGAGTGGACATACGACTGCGGGTGCACGACCACCTCAATGCGATCGAAGGGAATGTCGTACAGCAGGTGCGCCTCGATCACTTCCAGACCCTTGTTCACCAAGGTTGCTGAGTTGATCGTGATCACTGGGCCCATCGCCCAGGTGGGGTGCGCGAGTGCCTCTTCTACGGTCACTCGCGCCAAGTCCGCCTTCGTACGGCCGCGGAAGGGGCCGCCGGACGCGGTGACGACGAGCTTGCGGACGTCGGCGCGGGTACCGGCCGCGAGGGCCTGGAAGAGGGCCGCGTGCTCGGAGTCCACCGGGATGATCTGGCCGGGCTTGGCGAGCGCCTTCACCAGTGGGCCGCCGACGATGAGCGACTCCTTGTTGGCGAGGGCGAGAACGCGGCCCGCCTCCAGGGCGGCGAGGGTGGGCGCGAGTCCGATGGAGCCGGTGATGCCGTTCAGCACGGTGTGGCAGTCGGAGGCGGCGAGCTGCGTGGCCGCGTCCGGGCCGGCCAGGATCTCGGGCAGCGGCTCCCCGGTGCGGTACTGCGCGGAGAGCGCTTCGCGCAGTACCGGTACGACGTCCTCGCGGGCGACCGCGACCGTCCGCACCCTGAACTGGTACGCCTGCTCGGCGAGGAGCCCGACCCGGCCGCCGTTCGCGGAGAGGGCGGTGACCCGGAAACGGTCCGGGTTGCGCAGCACCAGGTCGATGGCCTGGGTGCCGATGGACCCGGTGGAGCCGAGGATCACCAGGGCCTTGGGACCGTCGCCGACGACGGGGTCGTAGACGAGATGTGGGTCGGCGAGGGGTGCTGGACTGTCGCTCATCCCTCCATTGTTGCCGCAACGGGTGGCCGGGGGGACAGCGGTTCCCTCTGGCGGGTGGCTTATCGGCTCTCATCGGTGATTGAAGGGAAATCCCCCTTTGTGAATACGACGTGAAGGTCTTGTGATAACACTTCAGTCCTGCGCCGGTGGACGACCGGCCAGTGGACGACATCCTGGGGGGATTCTCCATGCGGATACGCGCTGCCCTGCCCGCGCTCGCGGGCGCCGTGATACTCACCGGCACCTTGCTCAGCACCCCGGCCGAGGCCGCCGGCGGGGTCACGATCTACCACGTCTGGTTCGACAGCCCGGGCTCGGACACCCGGTCCAACACGAGCCTGAACGGCGAGTGGGTGCAGATCAAGAACACCAGCCGGTCGGCGATCTCGCTCAAGGGGTGGGTCCTCAAGGACGTCTCCAACCACCGGTACGTCTTCAAGAACATCAAGATCGGCGCCGGCAAGTACATCAAGGTGCACACCGGCAAGGGCTCGGACACCGCGTCGAACACGTACCAGGGCCGCGGCGCCTACGTCTGGAACAACACCAGCGACACGGCGACGCTGACCAGAGCGACCGGCAGCAAGGTCGACACCTGCTCCTGGACGACGCGGGATCCGAGCGACAAGTACTGCTGATCCGGGGTCAGTCGACGGGCCGGTGGACGTTCTCCATCTTGCTGGGTCCGGGGGTCGCGTCGGCGATCCACGGGCCCTCGCCCGACGGGTCGACGATCCCCTCCTCCAGCCATGTGTACGCGCCGCCCATGACTCCCTTGACCACCTTGCGGTCGAGGTCGTCGGTGTTGGTCCACAGCCGGCCGAAGAGTTCCTCGACGCGGATGCGGGACTGTTGGCAGAAGGCGTCGGCGAGTTGGTAGGCCTCGCGGCCGTGTTCGCCCTGGGTGCGCAGGAGTTCGGCCCGTACGCAGACCGCGCTCATCGCGAAGAGCTCCGCGCCGATGTCGACGATCCGGCCCAGGAAGCCCTGTTTGGTCTCCATGCGGCCCTGCCAGCGGGACATGGCGTAGAAGGTGGAGCGGGCCAGTTTGCGGGCGCTTCGTTCGACGTAGCGAAGGTGCCGGGAGAGGTCGATGCCGTGGCGGAACTCGCCGTAGGTGCCCGGGAGTTGGCCGCTGCCCGCGACCAGCTTCGGGAGCCACTTGGCGTAGAAGACGCCCGCGTTGGCGCCCGCTTTCGCCTTGTCCTGAAGGGACTTGTCCGGGTCGATGAGGTCGCCGGCGACCTTGAGGTGGGCGTCGACGGCCTCGCGGGCGATGAGGAGGTGCATGATCTCCGTCGAGCCCTCGAAGATGCGGTTGATGCGCAGGTCGCGCAGGACCTGTTCGGCGGGGACCGCCCTCTCGCCGCGGGCCGCGAGCGACTCCGCCGTCTCGAAGCCTCGGCCGCCGCGGATCTGGACCAGCTCGTCGGCCATCAGCCAGCCCATCTCGGAGGCGAAGAGCTTGGCCAGCGCGCCCTCGATGCGGATGTCGTTGCGGTCCTCGTCGGCCATCTGGCTGGACAGGTCGAGTACGGCCTCCAGGGCGAAGGTCGTCGCCGCGATGAAGGAGATCTTCTTGCCCACGGCCTCGTGCTCGGCGATCGGCCTGCCCCACTGCTCCCGGGCCGCCGACCACTCGCGGGCGATCTTCAGACACCACTTGCCTGCGGCGACGCAGGACGCGGGGAGGGAGAGGCGGCCGGTGTTGAGGGTGGTGAGGGCGATCTTCAGGCCCGCACCCTCGGGGCCGATGCGGTTGGCGGCCGGGACCCGGACCTGATGGAAGCGGGTGACGCCGTTCTCGATGCCGCGCAGGCCCATGAAGGCGTTGCGGTTCTCGACGGTGATGCCGGGCGAGTCGGCCTCCACGACGAACGCCGTGATGCCGCCCTTGCCGTCCTCGGACCTGGGCACCCGAGCCATCACGACCAGCAGGTCGGCGACGACCCCGTTGGTGGTCCACAGCTTCACGCCGTCGAGGACGTACGCGTCCCCGTCCCGCACCGCGCTGGTCGCCAGGCGTGCCGGGTCGGAGCCGACGTCCGGTTCGGTGAGCAGGAAGGCGCTGATGTCGGTACGGGCGCAGCGGGGCAGGAACTCGGCCTTCTGCTCGTCCGTGCCGAAGAGCTTCAGCGGCTGCGGTACGCCGATCGACTGGTGGGCGGAGAGGAGCACGCCGACCGCGGGGCAGGCCGAGCCCGCGAGGGCCAGCGCCTTGTTGTAGTACACCTGGGTGAGGCCGAGGCCGCCGTACTTGGTGTCGATCTTCATGCCGAGGGCGCCGATCTCCTTGAGGCCGGTGATGACCTCGTCGGGGATGCGGGCCTCGCGTTCGATACGGGCGGCGTCGATCTCCGTCTCGCAGAGGACGCGCAGCTTGGCGAGGAACTCCTCGCCGCGCTGGGCGTCGTCGTCCGGCGGGAGCGGGTGGGGGTGGATGAGGTCGAGCCGGAAGCGGCCGAGGAACAGTTCCTTGGCGAAGCTGGGCTTGCGCCAGTCCTGTTCCCGGGCGGCCTCCGCCACCTGCCGAGCTTCTCGCTCGGTGACGGTGGGTTTGCTGGGTGGAGCGGACATGAGGCTCACCTCGCCGCGAATCGGACCCTCGGCCCTCGGTGGTTACCGATGGGTGCTACCCGTTCGTATCTACCCGATCCGCCGCGAAGCAGCCACCCTTCGCGCGTCCGTTCAGCCGATGTCGACGGAGTAGGCCTTGGTGTCAAGGCGGCCCGAGCCCTTGAAGACCTCGGTGCCGGACTCGATTCCGGAGAGGTACTTGTCGTTGCTCAGCAGCTTGCGGCGGACCAGGGCCTGGGTGAAGTCGTCGATGTTCAGGGTGGCCTTGGTGGTGTTGGTGCGGCGGACGAAGGAGTACACGTTCCAGCCGATGTTCCCCTGGTAGATGTCCCACATGGCGCCGTCGAGGCTGACGCTGCCGTACTTGGTGCCGAGCGGGCCCGCGCCGCCCTGCCGGTCGAGCCAGATCATGATCTCGTCGGTGGGCTGGTCCGCCCAGTCGGCGGTGTTCTTGGCGTGCAGCCAGAGGTCGTAGGCGACGTCGAGGGTGCCGGGGCTGGAGCTGAGCGAGAAGTCCCAGGTCGTCCGCACCGGCTTGTGGTCGCCGACGCGGATCGGGAGTCCGGTGGTGGCCTTGTCGACCTTCCAGCCCCAGTGCCAGCCGAGGACGGTACTGGCGTACGACTTCACGTCCGCGTCGGTGCCCTTGCTGTTGTTGGCCCAGCTGAAGGACGTGCCCCACGAAATCGTGGACCCCGCCTGGGAGTTGTCCCAGACGCACTGGCTGCCGGTGGCCTTGTCCTGGCCCCAGAGGTTGTTGTTCACGTAGTACTTGCCGAGCGTGACGGTGTCGTAGGCCCCGCACTTCTTGCTGGTCTCGCCCGCCCGGGCGACGGTGACGCCGGCGAGGGCCGTGAGGGCGACCGAGGCCGCGGCCAGCACCTTCGCCTTCTTCGAGAGGCGGGGTCTGCGGTGTTGCATCGGGGGTCCTTCCGGGGGACGGTTCGGCTACGGCCCGATCAGCGGCCGTTACGACCTGTCAGTGGCCGCCGACCCGCCCGGAGGTTGCCTTCCCCGCGCGGAGAATCCCGGGAGCCTCCCGCTGAGCCCGGTTTCCGGAGAAAGTGTCGAAGCGCTTCGACAACCTATGGACACCCACACCGCCTGAAGCTAATGTCGAACCACCCTCACCCGCCCTTGTCAGCAACGCGCACTGTCGAAGCGCTTCACAAAGCTTGGAGAGCTGGATGGTCACCCTCGCCGAGGTCGCCCAGCACGCCGGAGTCTCGGCGAGCACGGTGAGCTATGTCCTCAGCGGCAAGCGGTCCATCTCCGGAGCCACCCGGCAGCGGGTCGAGCAGAGCATCCGCGAGCTGGGCTACCACCCGAACGCGGGCGCCCGCGCCCTGGCCAGCGCCAGATCGAACATCATCGCGCTGATGGTGCCGCTGCGCACCGACATGTACGTGCCGGTGATGATGGAGATCGCCATCGCCGTGGCGACCACCGCCCGCCTGCACGGCTACGACGTGCTGCTGCTCACCGGCGAGGAGGGCCCCGACGCGGTACGCCGGGTCACCGGCAGCGGGCTCGCCGACGCGATGATCCTGATGGACGTCGAACTAGCAGACGAGCGGCTGCCGTTGCTGCGCGGCACCGACCAGCCGTCCGTGCTGATCGGACTCCCCGCCGACACCACCGGACTGACCTGCGTCGACCTCGACTTCGGGGCGACCGGCGCGCTGTGCGTCGAGCACCTCGCGAAGCTCGGTCACCACGACATCGCTGTCATCGGCGAGGCACCCGGGGTCTACGAGCGGCACACCGGATTCGCCGAGCGCACCCTCGACGGACTCCGGTCCAGGGCACGGGAGTTGGACCTTCGGGTGCTGCACCGGCCGTGCGAGGGCGGGTACGACGCGATGACGACGACCCTGGCCCGGATCTTCGACGAGCGCCCCGGCACCACGGGGTTCGTCGTGCAGAACGAGTCGGCGGTCGAGCCGCTGCTCGCGCTGCTGCGCCAGCAGGGCCGGGCCGTGCCGGAGGACGTGTCGGTGGTCGCGGTCTGCCCCGACCAGGTCGCCACCCAGGCCTCGGTGCGGCTGACGTCCGTCGCCATCCCCGCGCAGGAGATGGGGCGTTACGCCGTGGAGCACCTGGTGGCCAAGCTGGACGGCCGCGGCAGCGACGAAGTCGTGCTGATCGCACCGGAGTTGACGGTGCGGGCGAGTACGGGGCCGGCGCCGTCAGCTTCTTGACCAGCCACGCTCCCCCGTGTTTGTGCGGTTACCCCCTGTCTGTTTTCCTCCAGGAGCACTCCTCGTGAATCAGCCTGCCGTAATCCAGTCCGAGGTCAGTCTCGCGCAGTCCTCCCCCACCATCGGAACGTTCCGTGAGCGGGACGGCGCCCTGGAGTGGAGCGGGCGTCAGGAGACCGTACGCATCGAGCCCTGGGGTCCGGACGCGGTACGGGTCAGGGCCCGGCTCGGCGGTCCGCTGCTCGACGGTCTGCCGGGCGCGCTCCTGGACGAGGCGCCGCCCACCGAGGCGAGCGTCAAGATCGAGGAGGGCCAAGGGACCCTGACCGTGGGCGCGTTGACCGTCCACGTCGACGCCGAGGGCCTGATCCGCTTCCTGCGCACCGAGGACTCCGCCGAACTCCTCGCGGAGGCCCGCGCCCACTTCTGGTGGCCCGGCTCGCGGCTCTACACGGCGGTCGGCAACGGCCACCACCGACTGGAGCAGCGCTTCGCCGCGTACGAGGACGAGAAGCTGTACGGCCTCGGGCAGCACCAGCACGGGAAGCTGGACCAGAAGGGACTGGTCCTCGACCTGGTGCAGCGCAACGCCGAGGTGGGCATCCCGGTGCTCGTCTCCAGCCGCGGCTACACCCTGCTGTGGAACAACCCGGCGATCGGCCGGGTGGAGCTGGCCGGCAACGGCACGCGCTGGGTGGCCGATTCGGCCCGGCAGATCGACTACTGGATCACCGCCGGCGACCCGGCCGACGGGCAGCGCCGCTACAGCGCGGTGACCGGCCGTACGCCGATGCTGCCGAAGTGGGCGGCGGGCTTCTGGCAGTGCAAGCTGCGCTACCGCACCCAGGCCGAACTCCTCGCCGTGGCACGGGAGTACAAGCGCCGCGACCTGCCCCTCTCCGCCATCGTCTGCGACTTCTTCCACTGGACGCATCTGGGCGACTGGAAGTTCGACCCGGCCGAGTGGCCCGACCCGGCCGCGATGGTCCGCGAACTGGACGAGCTGGGCGTGAAGTTGGTGGTGAGCGTCTGGCCGTCGGTGTCGCCGCTGAGCGAGAACCACTCGGTGCTGGAGCAGCGCGGCCATCTGATCGGCACCCAGTACGGGCCGATGGCACACGCCGACTGGCCGGACAAGGGGGTCGCGTCGACCGTCCAGGTGGCCTTCTACGACGCGACCAACCCTGAGGCCCGCGAGTTCCTGTGGTCGAGGATCCGCGACAACTACCTTGCGCCGTACGGCATCACGGCCTTCTGGCTGGACGCCTGCGAGCCTGAGCTGAAGCCGGGCTTCCAGGAGAACCTGCGCTACTGGGCGGGCCCGGGCCTGGAGGTCGGCAACATCTACCCGGCCGAGAACTCCCGTACGTTCTATGAGGGGTTGCGGGCCTCCGGCTCGGGCGACGACGAGATCATCACCCTCAACCGCTCGGCGTGGGCGGGCAGTCAGCGCTATGGCGCCGCGCTCTGGTCGGGTGACATCGGCACCGACTTCGCGACCCTGCGCCGCCAGATAGCCGCGGGTCTCAACACCGCGCTGTCCGGCATCCCTTGGTGGAACACGGACATCGGCGGCTTCCACGGCGGCGACCCGGACGACCCGGCGTACCAGGAGGTCATGGTCCGCTGGTTCCAGTTCGGCGCGCTGTCCCCGCTGATGCGCCTGCACGGCTTCCGCGACCCGGGCATGCCGCTGGGCCCCGACATGACGGGCGGCCCCAACGAGGTCTGGTCGTACGGCGATCAGGCACTGCCGATCCTGGAGAAGTACCTGCGGCTGCGCGAGCGCCTGCGGCCCTACGTCCTCGATGTGATGCGGGCCGCGCACGAGGAAGGGCTGCCGGTGATGCGGCCGTTGTTCCTGGAGTTCCCCGGGGACCAGGCGGCCTGGTCGGTCGACGACGCGTATCTCTTCGGCCCGGACCTGCTGGTCGCGCCGGTGCTGACGGCGGGCGCCACGGCCCGTACGGCCTATCTCCCGGCGGGCGCCTGGTGGACGGACGCGTGGACGGGCGAGATGTACGAGGGCGGCACGGCCGTGACGGTCGACGCCCCGCTGGACCGCATCCCGCTGTTCCTGCGCGACGGGGCGACGCTGCCGGTGGCGGAGTAGCCGAACTCCCTTACAGGTTAAGGCGGTTGAGCCGTGACGCTTCTGTTGTGCGGAAGTGTGGGCTCCGCCACAGCCGAGCCCTTCCGGTACTGATGGACTCACCCGATGTCCTTCCGCCAGCTCGCCACCGCGGCAGGCCTCGCCGCGCTCGCCCTCTACCTCTGGGGTCTGCTCCAGCTCATGGGCGCGATCATGAGCGCCGAGGACGGCGGCACCGACTCGTCACCCCTGGTGCCGTGCCGCCCGGCGAACTGGTGGTACGACGAGAGAGCCCTCAGCGTCACCGACTACTCCGTGGACTTCTTCCCCCTCCGCTTCGTATGCGAGACGAAGGGCGGCGGAAGCTTTGTCGCCGACGCCGTTCCCGGTTACGTCAACCCCGGGGTGGAGGTCCTCGCGCTGGTCGCCGTTGGTTGCAGAGGCGCCGCGCTCTTCCAGGGGGAGCGGCCCGGCGACCGTCTGACCTGAAGGGAGTTACCTGCCGGTAAATCTCTCAACTCACAGGTATCGCATGGTGGTTGGACAGGGTAGATCGTCCCTCTCCCCACCCCCTGCGAAAGGAACACGCTGCCGTGTTCTCCGGTCCTCCGGCCCGTACCGTGGCCAATCTGCTGCTCCGGCCGGGCTTCCGCTCCCGCCGTACGCCCGACGCCGTCTTCGACCGTATGCTCGCGGACGCCGGGCAGGCAGAGGACGATCAGCAGTTCAACGACGAATTCCGGTTCCTGCTGCGATGTTGGGCGGGCGCCGAGAACCTCACCCCGGTCGGCTGGCTGTCGGCACGCGGGCACATCGGCCGGCATCTCACCAACCGGTCCCGCGTCCGGCGGCTGCTCGCCGAGCACCCCGACATCGCCGAAGAGCCCATCGACAGACCGGTGTTCGTGGTGGGCCTGCCGCGTACCGCCACCACGCTCACCCACGGGGTGCTGTCCCTGTCGGACGAGCACCGCTGCCCACTGCTCTGGGAGTTACTGACACCCGACCTCGAACTCGGCCCCGAGCAGCGGGAGAAGGCGATCACAGCCGCGCGCCAGTTGGTCGGCGGCATCGATCTGTTCTCCCCGCGCTTCCGCGACATCCACGGCCTGCGGCCGGAGGGTCCGGAGGAGTGCACGTTCGCGCTCCCGCACACCGTGATGCCGCTGTCCCAGGCCCGCATCCCGGAGTACCTGGCCTGGCACGACGCCAGGGACTTCGTCCTCGACTACCGCCACCTCAAGCAGGTCTACCAAGTCCTCCAGTACGGCCGCCCGCGTCGCCGTTGGGTACTGAAGTCCCCGCTGCACCTGGAGAATCTGGAGGCACTGCACGCCGTCTTCCCGGACGCCACGATCGTGTGGACGCACCGCGATCCGGCCACCGTCGTGGCCTCGTTCTGCAGCCTGGTCGAGCACGGCATGACCGTGAGCACCGACCCCCTCGACCTGCACGTCATCGGCGCCACCTGGCTGGAGCTGCTGAGCCGCTCCGCGTCCCGCGGCCTCGCGGCCCGTGCCGCCCTCCCCCGCGGCGCCCTGGTGGACGTGCCCTACTCCTGGCTCGGCACCGACC
>NZ_JAWOAI010000190.1:0-17173 GCF_033194735.1 Streptomyces sp. W16 | reverse complement strand
CGCCGTCCTCGTCCTGGAACGGGAGGCGGACGCGCGCGCCCGTGGACAGCGGCGCTACGCCCGGTTCGCGGGCGTCGGCCAGACCTCCGACGCGTTCCACCCGACCGCCCCCGCTCCAGGGGGAGTTCATGCCGAGGCCGCGCTGCGGTCGGCGCTCACGGAGGCGGGGCTCGGCCCGGCCGACGTCGATCACGTCAACGCGCACGGGACCTCGACCCCGCTCAACGACCTGACCGAGGCGGAGTTGATCGAGCGGGTGCTGCCGCACCGGCCAAGTGTCACCGCCGCCAAGGGAGTTCTGGGGCACGGTCTCGGCGCGGCCGGTGCGGTCGAGGCCGCGCTCACCGCCCTGAGCGTGCACCGCTCCACCGTGCCGCCGATCGCCAACCTCACCCCGGACAACCTCCCCTACGACCTGGACTGTGTGACGGGCCGCCCCCGTACGCAGCGCGTCCGGGCCGCCGTCAGCCACTCCTTCGGTTTCGGCGGGCACAACGTGGTGCTGCTCTTCACCGCCGAGGACTGAACGCGACAGACGCCGAGGACCGACCACGACAGACAAGCATCGAGGAGGGACCGATGACCGTTCACAGCACCATCGTTCACGCCAACGTCCACATCCCCGAGGGACGCCAGACCGTGGCCGCGGTGGAGGACCGCTTCCGGGCGGGCAGCCCCGCCGTACCGCTGTCGCGCGGGGTGCTCCAGCGTATGTACGGGCTGGCCGAGCGCACCGTGGCCGACGACCTGGAGCAGCCCTCCGACCTGGCCGCGCACGCGGCCCGGCGCCTCTTCGAGGACACCGGCAGCGATCCGGCCGACGTCGACCTGCTCCTCTATGCCGGCATCCTCGCCGACATGGAGGAGCCGGCCACCGCCCATGTCGTCGCCGACAAACTGGGCCTGGGCTGCCCGGTGTTCGACCTGAAGAACGCCTGCAACGGAGTCCTCAACGCGCTGGAGGTCGCCGACTCGTTCATCCGGAGCGGGCAGTACCGCCGGGTGCTGGTGACCACCGCCGAGGTCAGCACCCGGGAGAGCCGTTGGCAGGTGGACGACCCGGCCGATCTGCTGACCGCGCTGCCCAGCCTCAGCACCGGGGACATGGGCTCGGCCCTGCTGGTGGAGGCGGGCGAGCGGCCCGGCATCCTCGGCTCCCGGTTCTTCGCCAACTCCTGGGGCTGGCGGGCGGCGACCCTGCCCAACCCGTACGCCCAGCACCGCAGGCTCGGCCATCTCCGCATCGACTCGGCCCAGTTGGTGGGCTCCTTCGACGGGCTGCCCCGCAAAGTACGGGGTGCGCTGCGGGAGTTGGGCGTCAAGGGCGACGACCTCGACCTCGTCTGTGTGCACCAGCCGTCGGTGCCGTTCACCAAGGTCGTCTGCGACTGGATCGGCGTCGACCCGAGCCGCATCCTGGCCACCTTCCCCACCCACGGCAATGTGGCGACCAACACCATCCCCCTGCAACTGGCCGCCGCCCTCGACAGCGGGCGGCTCCGACGCGGCGACCTGGTCGGCATGTTCGGCTTCGCGAGCGGGGCCAGCGCGGGAGTGGTCGTGTGCCGCTGGTGAACCACGTCGACTCCCGGACCACGGCACCGTACGAAGGCGAAGGCACCATGACCCCGACGCGCACCCCCCGCATTCCTCCCCTCCCGCCCGCCGAATGGCCCCCGGTCCTGCGGTCGTTGCTCGCCGGTTCCCACCAGGACGGACCCGGCCGGGAGAACCTGTTCGGCACCCTCGCCCACCACCCCGTCCTCGCCCACGCCTGGCTCTCCCTCGCCCGCGTCCTCACCCACGAGGGCACCCTCGGCCACCGCAGACGCGAGTTGATCGTCCTGCGCGTCGCCCACCGGCTCGACGCGCCCTACGTCCACCGTCGGCACCGCACACCGGCCGCGGACGCCGGGTTGACGGCCGGGGAGATCGACGCGACGGCCGCCGACCTGGACTCCCATGCCTGGGCCGGCGAGGACCGCGCCCTCCTGGAGACGGCCGACCTGCTCGCCGCCAACTCCACGATCCCCGAGGGACTTTGGGACCGCCTCGCCCTGGCCCTGCGCCCCGACCAGCTCGTCGAACTGCTGGTGCTGGCCGGCCAGACCGCCACCATGTGCACCACGCTCAACACCCTCCGCACCCCCTCCGACAGCGCGGTTCGGCAGCCGTCTCTCGTCGTCCTCCTGGACCGCGAGCGCTGTTGCAGCGCGGGCCAGTGCGTCGGCGTCGCGCCCGAGGTGTTCGAGCAGGACGAGGAGGAGGGCCGGGTCGCCCTGCTCGTACCGGAGCCGGACGGGCGGTACGCCGACGAGGTGCGTTTCGCCGCCGACCTCTGCCCCAGCGGCGCCATCACGCTCGTCGACCACGAGGAGACCGCCCACCCATGACCGCCACCACCGTCGACCTCCCCGCCCTCAACCTGCCCGCCCCTTACGGCAGTTGTCCCCTCTCCCCGCCGCCCGCCTACACCGGCGCCGCCCGCGAGGCCGCCGTCACCCGGGCCGTGCTGCCGGACGGCACCGCGTGCTGGCTGGTCACCGGCTACGACGAGGTCCGGGCGGTGCTGGCGGACGCCCGGTTCAGCGCAGACGCGCGCACACCGGGGTTCCCCTTCCTCTCCGCCGGGCAGCGTGAACTGGCCACCGTCAAGCCGAGTTTCATCCGCATGGACGACCCCGAGCACGCCCGGCTGCGCCGCATGGTCAGCAAGGACTTCCTGGTCAAGCGGATCGAGGAACTGCGCCCGGGCATCCAGGACATCGTCGACCGGGCCGTGGACCGCATGACCGAGGGGCGCACCTCGACCGACCTGGTGGCGGACTTCGCGCTGCCGATCCCCTCGCTGGTCATCTGCCTGATGCTCGGGGTGCCGTACGAGGACCACGACCTGTTCCAGTCGCTGAGCCGCACCCTCCTCGACAACCGCACCACCCGACCGGAGGCGGAGCAGGCGCACGCCCAACTCATGGGCTATTTGGCCGAGTTGGCCGAGCGCAAGCGCAGCAGGCCCGGCGACGACATCCTCAGCCGGCTCGCCGCGCGTGAGGATCTGACAGCGCAGGAGACGGCGTCGCTCGGCTTCCTCCTGCTCGTCACCGGGCACGAGTCCACCGCGAACATGACGGCCGTCAGCGTGCTCGCCCTGCTCCAACGCCCGGACCAGGCAGACCTGTTGCGGGCCGAGCCGACGCTGGTGCGGGGGGCCGTGGAAGAGCTCCTGCGCCATCTCACGATCATCCACTGGGGCCTGGGCCGTGCGGCGAGAGAGACGGTGCGGGTGGGCGAGGTGACGATCCCGGCGGGCGAGGGCGTGATCTGCATGCTGTCCACCGCCAACCGCGACGAGCAACTCTTCGCGTCCGCAGCCGACTTCGACCTCACCCGCGACGCCCGCCGCCATGTCGCCTTCGGCTACGGCATCCACCAGTGCCTGGGCCAGACCCTGGCCCGCGTGGAACTCCAGATCATCCTCACCACGCTGCTCCGCCGCCTGCCCACTCTGCGCCTGGCCGTACCGGCGGACCAACTCACCTACAACCGGGAGAACATCGTGTACGGGCTGCGGGCTCTTCCGGTGACGTGGTAGCGACGAGGCCCGGTCACTCCCCGGCCAGACCGGGATCGGCGCGCCCTTCGATCACCTCACGTGCCACGACGCTCACCAGCCGCTGACGTGAGCGCGCATGCGTGCGCATGAGGTCGAAGGCGTCGTCCATGGTGATGTCCAGCTGGGCCGCGAGCACTCCCTTGGCCTGTTCGATGACGATGCGGTTGCTCAGGGCGAGTTCCAGCTGGGCCGAGAGGGTGCGGCTGCGGTCGGCCTCGCGGGCGCGTTCCAGGGTGACGGCCGTGAAGTCCGCCATCGACTGGCCGAGCGTCAGCGTTCCCGGAGTGAGGAGGCTCTGCCGGGCGTGGGAGAGCAGCACGAGCGCACCGCTGATTCCGGTGTGACCGCGCAGGGGGAGGGCCACCACGCGGGCGTAGCCGAGACCCAGGGCTCTGGGGGCGTAGTGCGGCCAGCGCTGCCTGGCAGGTCGGCCGTCGAGCGCCGCCTGGGTCGGGGGCGCGTGGGTGTGGTGACAGTCGTTGCCGGGACCTTCGCGCCAGCCGGCGGCATCGTGTTCCAGCCGGGACACCGCGGGGTCGGAGCCCGCTACGTGCGCCGCCTCGCGCTCGTCGGGGGCGAACACCACGGCTGCGGCGCCGACGCCGAGCAGGGACGGGCTGCCGTGCGCGAGGACCGTAAGGGTGCCGGCGACGTCCAGGGGACCGTCCGTCGTACAGCCGGCCAGGGCCACGAAGACGTCGGCCAGCCGCTGTTCGGGCGTCATGGTGCCTCTCCTCAGTTGAGTTCCGGGTCGCCGCGCAGGATCCGCTGGGAGATCATGTCGAGAGACAGCTCCTCGGCGAACGCCCGGGCCTTGATGAGTGCCAGCGCGTCGTCGACGGGACAGCCGAGCCGTGCGGAGAGCGTGCCCGCGGCCTGCTGCACGGTCACCCGGTGGTCGGTGCCGCCGTAGAGGTCCGGGTCGGCGTCGGGGCCGAGCAGCACGATACGGGCGAGGGCTTCGGCGACCGCCGCGAGATCGGCCGGTCCGGCGAGGACGGGCCGAGGGTCGAACACCGCCAGTGCGCCGATGCAACCGGCTGCCGTCTCCAGTGGAACGGCGGCCACGGAGGTGATGCCCAGGGAGGTGAGGGCGCGTCCGTAACCGGGCCAGCGTGTCTCGATCGCCGGGCCGGACGCGTGGACCGGGCGGTGCGCCGACGCGGCGTCCCGGGACGGGCCCTCGCCGAGGACGTACTCCAACTCCTGGGCGGCCCGGGACTGTTCGTCGGACACGGCGACCGCGAGCTGGTTCTGGCCGGAGTCGACCAGGGTGAGCGCCGCGCTGTCCGAGCCGCACGCCTCCGCGACGCCGGTCATGAACCGCGGCTGGGCGCCCTGCCCCGGAGCCCATTCCGCCGTGCGACGGGCGAAGGCCTCCTGGAGGCTTGCCGAGGAGCGATGGCATGCGGCCGATCGCCGGTGGGTGGCCGCGATCCGCGCGTGGAACTCGCGTCCGGGCTTCGCCGCCAGAAGTTCGTGATGGTCGGCGGCGGCTTCGGCACGCTCCGCACGTTCGAGTGCCCGGGCGGCACGGCCCAGTGCCACCGCTGCCAGACCGAGGGCTTCTTCGTGCCCCTGCGGGTTCATGTCCGAAGCGTACGCCGCGGGGTCAGTCGGAGCCGTGGCTTCGGCCTTCCTCCATCAGCAGGACGACGCCTCCGTTGTGGCTGTCGAACGGTGAGCAGAACACATCGCAGACAATGGTCCTGCCGATACGGCTCAAGGCCTCCAGCGTGATCGGTCCGGTGCGTTCACGCGTCTCCACGCAGGTGCGCACTATGGGCAGCAGCACATCGGTGGGCAGTCCGAAGTCCAGCGCGAAGAACTCCTTGTCGAGGACCTCGTCCATCCGCAGCCCCCACAGGTCGACCGCGCCCCGGTTCCAGCTCTTGACCTTCAGGTCGTGGTCCAGGACCACCACACCGGCCTCGATGCTGGTCAGGACGGCCGTCAGGAAGGCCCTGGCCTCGTTCAGATCCTCGGTGCGGATGCGCATCTCGTCGTTCATGGTCTCCAGTTCCTCGTTGCCGGACTGGAGTTCTTCGTTGGTGGTCTCCAACTCCTCGTTGGTCGACTGGAGTTCCTCGTTGGTCGTCTCCAGTTCCTCGACGCTGGACTGGAGTTCTTCGTTGGTGGTCTCCAACTCCTCGTTGGTCGACTGGAGTTCCTCGTAGGCCGTCTCCAGATCCTCGCGCACCCGCTTGACCTCGGCCTTCAACTGCGAGGCCACGGTGACGTCGATGAAGGAGACGCTGGTGGCGACATGCAGGCTGTTGGGCCCGATCAGGGGCTGGACGAGGATGTCGAAGTACTGGAGGTCCTCACCCACCCTGCGCTCGACCCTGTTGACCCGGAGGGTCCGGCGCTCATGCGTGGACTGGTCGATCAGGGAGCGGAGTTCGACCGGCCGGTAGGAGATCTCCAGGTCCTGGAGGGGGCGGCCGACGTCGGTGGGGGTGAGGGAGAACTGGACCCTCGCCTGACTGTTGATCACCACGACGACCCCGTCGTCGTCGACGGCGATTGACGGGGTCGGGCCCGCGTCGAGGACCAGGTCGCGCAGCTGGCGGCTGCGCGCGACCGAGTGCGGTGCGACGCCGGCGCCGGCCCTGATCTTCGCCGGAGCCGGGTGGTACGGCAGCCCGGCGTCGCCCGGGCGGCGCCGGAAGACTCTCTGCCGCATGTTGACCACGTCGAACCGGTCGGCGTCGTTCAGCAGCATCTCCGCCTTGCCGAGGAACAGGAAGGCGTTCTTGCGCAGCGCGAAGTGGAACCGATCGATGATCTGGGTCTGGGCCTCGACGTTGAAGTACATCAGTGTGTTGCGGCAGATCAGCAGGTCGAGCCGGGAGATCGGGGCGTCGCGGGTGATGTCGTGCCGTCCGAAGATCACCCGGCGTCGCAGGTCGGGGCGGAAACCGAACAGTGCGCCGTTCTGCTCGAAGTACTTCTCGCGCAGCTCGGCGGGGATGGCCTCCAGGGACTTCTCCGTGTACTGGCCGGACCGTGACTGGCGCAACGCCTCCTCGTCGATGTCCGTGGCGTAGATCTTGACGCGGCGCAGACACTCCTCCAGGCCGAGCGCCTCCGCGAACATGACGGCCAGGGAGTACGCCTCCTCGCCGCTGGAACAGCCCGCGCTCCAGACCCTGATCTCCTGGTCGGGTGCGACGTCCGCGAGCAGTTCGGGGACCACTTCCCGCTGGAGGAAGGTCCAGGCGTCCGGATCGCGGAAGAACGACGTGACGTTGATCAGGATCGTGTTGAAGAGGGCGTCGAACTCGTCCGAGCTGGTTTCGAGGAGATCCTGGTAGTCGGTGTAGGTGTGGATGCCGACGTCGTTCATCCGCTTGTTGATGCGCCGCCCCAGGGTGGAGCGTTTGTAGCCCGTGAAGTCGAAGCCGCGGGCGTCCCTGATGAAGACGAGCAGCTCCTCCAGTGCCTCGTCGGTGACGGTGTTCCGGGATTCGCTCATCACTGCTTCTCGGTCTCGACGAGTCCGCGGACTACCGTGGCGATCTCCGCGAGGGGAAGGACGTAGTCCGCCGCTCCCGTGTCCACCGCGGCCTGCGGCATCCCCTTGAACTCCGCCGACAGCGGATCCTCGACGATCACCGTGCCCCCGCGCGACTTGACGGCGTCCACTCCCATCGCGCCGTCGCTGCCGGTCCCGGTGAGCACACAGGCGATCGCCCGCGGTCCGTAGGCCCCGGCGACCGATTCGAAGAGGAGGTCGGCGGATGGCCGTACGAAGTGGACGAGCTTGGTGTTGGACAGCGTCATCACGCCGTCGGAGTCGATGAGGAGATGCCGGTCGGGAGGGGCGATGTACACGGTGCCGGGCAGCGCGCGCTCCTCGGCCTCCGCGAGCTTGACCGGAAGGTCGGTGCGGCGGGCGAGGACGTCGGCGATCACCGTCCGGTGCCGCGGGTCGAGGTGCTGGACCACCAGGACCGGCACCGGGAGGTCGGGGTCCAGCATCCCGAGCAGCACGATCAGCCCGTGGATGCCGCCCGCGGAGGACGCGACAGCGACGATCGCGTAGGGGTCCTCGTGGGACTGGTCGGCTGTCACACGGCGAGCCTAGCGGAGGCAACACCAGGTGGCGGGGTGGTGAAGGGGCCGGCGCACGGACGGGACGAGGGTTCCCGTGCTCATTCCTTCAACCGCACAAAAGGCGTGTGCATATATGCGAGAAAGGCGTGCGTATTCAAACGTCAAGACCTCGGCCTGAATATCACTCCAACGAGGCATCCTGCTCTATGAAGAAGGGCATATGTCCCTATTCGTAATCCGCCGTCGCCATAGGATTCCCTTGATTCGTCACCCCTGCTCCCGGTGGCCGTGAACCCCTGTCGTCATCCGCCCGAGACCGGTGCGGACAGCCCACTGAATTCACGGTGATGTCTCCATGCCCCGGGAAACCCCTCCGTCCATTCGATACGTCCGTGTCCACCGGACACCAGGGCGCACAGTTGTCGAACTCCACGGTGCGATCGACATCGCCGCCGCCCTTCACCTCACTCCGGAACTCGACGCGGCGACGGACGGCCCGAACCCCTCGGTGGTGATCGACCTGACCCCGGTCGAGTTCCTGGACTGCTCCGGGCTGAGGCTGTTGTGCCGTGCTCGGCTGCGCGTCGAGGAACGGGACGGACAACTGACGCTCGTCTGCCCCCAGCCCATGATCCGCAAGATGCTGCGGATCACGGGCCTCCTCCGGCTCTTCACCCTGTCCGTCACCCTGGACGAGGCGCTCGGCCGGCACGCGTCCGCGAGCTGACGCACCTTTCTCACCGGTCAGAACACCCGCCCCAGGTCCTGGCGCACGATCGTCCGCATGCTGTGTTCGGCGAGCGCGGCGATCGTCATGGACGGGTTGCAGGCGCCGGTGGAGCCGGGGATGCGGGCGCCGTCGAGGACGTAGAGGCCCTTGTGTCCCAGGACGCGGCCGGTGAGGTCGACGGCGTCTCCGAACGGGACGCCGCCCAACGAGTGCCAGGTGGACGGGGCCCCGGCGTTGGTGTCGAGCATGATGCCGCCGCCGGCTGTGGCGATGTCCTGCATCTTGGCCGCGATCAGTGTCTGCAGCGCGGCGTCGGTGTCCGTCGGCCAGGTCAGGACGGCGTCGTCGGTGTCGGCGTCGTAGGCCCAGGTGCCCGCGCCGTCGACGATGCCGAAGCCGACGACGGTGAGTGCCGTGACGCCGGGTTGCTGGACGGGTGAGTCGGCGTGCACGACGGTCAGCGGGATGCCGCTGTTCGGGTCGCGTCCGCCGACGCAGGCGGGTCCGCCCTGTTGGGTGCCCGCGTCGCCGTCCGGGTTGATCCAGGCCCAGATCCGGTCGCCGTTGTTGCCCCACCCGGTGCCGATGGCGTCGGGGAGGTCCGGAATCAGGTTCTTGGCACGGGACTTGACCAGGAGGCGGGTGGTGCCGGGCGAACCGGCGTTGAGGAACACGGCGTCCGCAGTGATCCGGATCTCTTCCTGGACCGCGCCGCCGGTGTCGATGCGGTCGACGGACAGCACCCACTTCTTGTTCGCGTCCATCGCGAGGTCGCGGACGACGTGGAGGGGTGCCACCCGGACGAGTCCGGTGGACTCCGCCTGCGCGAGGTAGGTGACGTCGATGGAGTGCTTGCCGCCGTTGTCGACGCCGAACGCGATGTCGCTGGTGGTGTACGTCGGGTCGTACAGACCCTCCAACTCGCCCCGGACATAGGCCCAGTCGATGGGCAGCGGCACCTTGAACGGGGTCAGGCCGGCCCTCGGCGCGATGTCCTGGAAGAGGCGGGACGACTTGTAGGGGTCGGAGGCGAGGACGTCGTAGGGGACGGTGGAGATGCCCAGCATCCGGGAGACGGTCGGGTAGGCCCACAGGTCGAGGTCGTCGTAGAGGGCGGCGGCCTGGGGGATGGAGGTGGCGAAGTCCGCCTTCGTCGGCTGCAGGGTCATGCCGTGGTACATGATCGAGCCGCCGCCGACGGCCGCTCCGCACATGGCGGTCATGCCGTTTCCCACGACGGCTTCGAGCACGCCCGTGTACGGCGTCCAGGTCTTGTCGACGCCGCCGACGACGGCGTGGTCGGTGAGCCAGGCGGAGCGGTTGTCCATGTTCGCGAAGCGGCAGAACGTGGTGGAGTTCGGGCCCGTCGGCCAGCGCAGTCCGCGCTCCAGGACCAGGGTGGAGACCCCGGCCCGGGCCAGCCGTAACGCGGTGACGCCACCGCCGAAACCGGTGCCGACGACGACGGCCCGCTCACGAAGTTCCGTCACAGCGGCGGGAGTCGATGCCGCGGCGGCCCGGGTCCGGCCGGCGCCGGTCAGGGCGACCGCGCCGAGTGCGCTCGCGCCGAGCAGGCCGCGGCGACTGAGGGCGGGGGTGGGGTGGGGGGAGGTGTGTTCGGGCACGGGGGGACTCCGGCAAGCCGTAGGGGAGTGCGGGTCGCGGGGAGCGTAGCGTGAATGAGCATTACACTGTCAAGAAACGGAAATGCAATTCTCGTACGAGGGAGTCCAGTTACCGCTGAAAGGTGTGGTGGTAGTGGGTGGGTCCCTCCGAAGTCCCGTGAATCCGATCACCGCCAAGTGCCCGCTCTGTACACTCCGTTACCCGTCAGGACCGTGAGTGAGGGGTGGACGGTGCCGGTGATGCCAGCGGCCGGGGACAGGATCGACGGCCGGTATCTCCTCGACGAGCCCATCGGCACCGGCGGGATGGGCTGGCCCCCTGGTCGCCCGACCCGTGCCAACTGGCCGACGCCGCAACCGATCACGTGGTCGGGGTACTGACCGTAGGCCCGGTGCCCCGCCGCGCGTCGGCACCGGCCGCGAACTCCCTGGCCCGGCTGGACGCCTGCGCGCTCCTCGACGCCATCGACCTCAAGCGGGTCCCGGAAGTCCAATTCACCAACCAGGACCGGGGGTTCGGCGCCTGGGACTGCGACTGGTCGAGCGACGACGGCAAGCGGGAGGTGGAGATCCAGTTCAGCCGGGACAACTCGCTGGACGCCGACGACGGACACCTCGTGAACGTCGCCGGCACCAGGAGCTACTACATCGCGGACGAGGCCGAGGACGACAGCTGCACCGTACGAACCCCGCACCGCACCTACCGGGACTCCGTCGGCGAGGACACCACCGAACTCTTCCAGCTCACCGTGTACGCACCGGGCCCGGGCGGGCAACTGTGCGATACCGCAGCCGAGTTGGCGGGCCGGGTGGTGCGGAACATCGGGAAGCGGCTGCCGGTGCGGTGAGGACCGTGCTCCCGCGGTCTCAGAGCTGTACGGGCATGGTCCAGCAGTTGGAGCCGGCCGGCCTGCCGGAGAGGCGGTCGGTGAGCCAGGAGATGGCGTCGCCCTGGTCGGTGAGCAGGGGTGCGAAGTGGTTGAGCAGCGCGCTGCCGACACCGGGCAGGACGACGGCCTTGTACGTGACGTCGGCGCCCTTCGCGCACCAGTCGAGGGCGAGTTGACGGGCCTGGGCGTGCGGTACGAGGTTGTCGCTGACGCCGGTCGCGAGGCGGACGGGCCCCGACGGTTTCAGCGTGCCGATGCGCTGCTCGTCGAGGAAGGCCTGGAACGCGGGAGTCGCCGCGATGATGTCGCTGATGGACTGCCCGTCCGTGGTCCAACTGGTGCTCTTCTTATAGGCGTAGCCGAGCAGCGCGTCACCGACGCACATCGTCGACAGGTCGGTGAGCGCGGCCTTTCCCGCGTCGTTGAGGTGCGCCTCGGCGAGGGGCTTCAGCGCCGGGTCGGACTGGAGGAACCCGTTGAGCGACCAGCCCAGCGCACCGGCGAGTTCGCTGCCGTCGATGGCCTTGGTGACCGAGGTCAGATCGGCGGGCGGGGCGCCGGCGTAGGTTCCGGACAGGGTGACGTC
Organism: Streptomyces sp. W16; assembly: GCF_033194735.1. Taxonomy (NCBI): domain Bacteria; kingdom Bacillati; phylum Actinomycetota; class Actinomycetes; order Kitasatosporales; family Streptomycetaceae; genus Streptomyces; species Streptomyces sp. W16. Next base: position 5,670 of record NZ_JAWOAI010000190.1, on the reverse strand, counting down.
GGGGGCGTAGGAGGACTGGAGTTCGGCGGCTGCGGCGGTCGCCCCGCCGCCCTGGCTGTAGCCGTAGAGCCCGACCGGTGAGCCGGCGGTGACCGAGGTCCCGGCGAGCGAACGGGCGGCGCGTACGGCGTCCAGCACTGCGTGTGCCTCGTCGATCCGGTTGACGTAGGTGTGCAGCCGGTCCGTGGCGCCCAGCCCGACATAGTCGGTGACGACCACGGCGACGCCCTCGGCGAGCAGGCGGTAGATCGCCAGATCCTCGTAACCGACCGAAACCGTCTGACTGTTGAAGACGAGGGGATGCTCCAGGCCCATCGACGCGGAGCACTGGTCGCCCTGTCCCACGGTGCCGGGGGCGACCGCGACGAGGGGGCGTGGGCCGGTGCCGGACCAGTCGGCGGAGGGTTCGATGTAGGCGCCGGTGACGGCGACGGGCTGACCGCCCGAGTCCGTGGACCTGTACATCAGCCGGGTCGCGGTGCCGGGCAGGGTGCTGCCGTCGAGACCGGGCAGGCTCAGGGCGAGGGGGAGGGGTTCGCTGCGGACGAGGGCGCCGTCGGCGGCGGGCAGGGTGGCGGGCGGGTTGTAGAACGCGGGGATGGTGACGCCTCGTGACACCACCTCGTCCGAGGCGGTGGCGGCGGACGCGGTCGCGATGACGAGGGCCTGGGCCCCGAGGCAGGCGACGACGGTGAACGCGGCGCCGAGCAGGCGCCGTTGACGTGCGGGCATGGCGAACCTCCTGTGGAGCGGCCGTCCGGGGAGTGGTTCGCCTGGAACTTACCTGCCAGTAAGTTACTCGTGATACCTGTCGGTAGGTTACGTTTCGGTAATGTAACCGACCGTTATTTCGACGCCACCCGTCCAAGCAGCTCGGCCACGGCCTCCGGCTCGCTCACCATCAGGTCGTGACCGGTGTCGATGTCCCACAACCGCCCGGCCGCACGCGCCGGTTCGAGGTCCACCGGATCGCGGTACGGCAGGGTCGAAGTGCACACGATCTGCGACTGCGGAAGCGCGCGCACCGCCGCCTCGTCGTGCAGCCGCAGCGGCTGGTCGAAGCACTTCCAGGGGTGGGGCGTGATCTTCGGCGCCAGCCAGGCGATGTCGTCCGGATCGGTCAACCCGTAGTGGGGCATGGGCCCTTCACCCGGGAAGTTCACCAACTCCACTCCGTCCACCACCCGACCCATCGCCCGGGAGGCGGCCATCAACTCCGGTGCGACCTCGGCGAGGGACTGCCCGTTCGCCGGGGTGGCCGCGTCCAGGTAGACGAGGTGGCCGACGCGGTCGAGGGCGCGGTCGGCGGCGCCGGTGATCACCATCCCGCCGTAGCTGTGCCCGACCAGGATGGCGTCGAACAGCCCCTCGTACCGCAGGACTTGAACCACATCGGTGATGTGCGTGTCGAGATCGACACCCGGTCCGAGGAGATGCGCCCGCTCACCGAGCCCGGTCAGTGTCGGGGCGTACACCTCGTGACCGTCCGCGCGCAGGATCCGCGCGACGCGCTGATAGCACCATCCGCCGTGACTGCCGCCGTGCACGAGAACGTACGTAGCCATCCGGGGCCTCCTGTCTTACCCGACAACTGTCGGATAACCATCAGGTGTTGGAGAGAATACTGTTGCCACATGCCGGCGCAACCCCCTGAACATCAGGGCCTCCCCGACCCCCGCGTCCTGCGCTCCCGCGCCGCCCTGGAAGCCGCCCTGCGCGAACTGGTCACCGAGCGGGACCTGCGCCAGATATCCGTCGCCGACCTCACCAAACGCGCCGGCGTCAACCGCTCGACGTTCTACGAGCACTACGTCGACGTCCACGACCTGGCGGTCGCCGCCTGCACCGCGACCTACGACGAGTTGGTGGCCACGGCGCCCATCCCGCACGGCCAACTCGCCCCGGACGGCAGCCCGTTGCCGAACCCGCTGCCCGCCCTCTTCACCCATGTCGCCGAGCACGCCCCCCTGTACCGCGCCCTCCTCTGCGACGAGGGCAGCGCCCGGATGATCAACCACCTCCTCCACCGCGTCACGCTCGCGGCCCGCATCAGCCGGGGCCTGCCCGCCGACACCGACATCACCGACCCGGTCTCCGCCTTCCTCGCGGGCGCGGTCCTGGGCACGGTCATCGACTGGCTGCGGCGCGACTGCCCCGGCACACCGGAGGAGATCGGGGCGGCGATCTGGCCGTACGCGGTGGCGTGTGCGGAGGTCTCGGACGTCCCTTCGACCTGACCAACTCCCGCGTGCGGCCTGGGGTGTTGCGGACCTTCCGCATGGCATGTACTTTCCATCATGGAAAGTACATGCCATTGCGATGGAGGTTGTCATGGACGACGGCTCGCGGGATCTGGAGCGGCTTCAACAGCAACGGACGGCGTTGGCCCAGCGGTTGAGGCTTCCGTGGTGGTATCTGGCGGCGACCGCGCTGGTGATGGTCGTGTTGCTGGGCCTGCCGTTCCTGCAGCCGCGGTACGTCTCCGACGAGGCGGGCCAGGTCTCATTGCCGGTGTTGATCATGATCCAGTTCGGCCTGAGCCGCCTTCTGGAGAACACGACCGGTGTGAAGTACCGGGGCCGGGACATGTCCTACCCGTCGGCCCGACCCGTCATGTGGGTCACGTGCGCGGTGGCGGGAGCATCCGTCGTAGGCGAGGGCGTGCTCCTCGGGAGAGGGGACACCGCGCTGGCCGTAGCGGTGGTGGTCGTCACGGTGGCGGCGGTGGTGGGCATCCTGCTGTGGCAGAACGCGGCGATCCGTCACGACATCCGGCAAGGGCGAGCGGTTTCGCGATGACCGGACGTGAAGGACGCGGGCGACTGGACGAGATCATCCATCCGGTGACCCGGCTGTCGATCTGCGGACTGCTCGCCGCCGGCCCGCAGTGGGTGGAGTTCTCCGTCGTGCGGGACACCGTGGGGGTGAGCGATTCGGTGCTGTCCAAGCAGTCCCGGATCCTGGAGGACGCCGGCTACCTCGAAGTTCGCAAGGGGGCGATCGGACGACGTCCACGAACCTGGTTCCGGCTCACGGACGAGGGCCGCACCTCGTTCACCGAACACCTCACCTGGCTGCAGAACGCCGCTCGACTCGCCGCCGACCGGGCACCGGCCGACGACGGGGACCCGGAGGGTTGAAGGGGGTCGGGTGAGTGCGGGCATTGCCGCGCTGTCCCGCCTCACTCGACGACAGCCGCCGGGTGATCCGGTCGAACGGTTCCGACAGTGGTTCGCCGACGGCCCGGCCGAACTCGGTCAGCCCGTAGGTGACTTGGGGCGGTGCCGGGGCAGCGCGGTTGCGCGCGTGCGGTGTTTCACCAAGGGCACGACGAGTTACTGGATGCTCCAGCGATGCGGATGCTCGGGCTCGTTGGGACAGGCGAACACGTTGAGCTCACCCCAGCGGCCCACAGTGACCTCCGTGGGAGTGGCGCAACGATGAGTGGGCCGGTTCTGGTCCTCCAGTGGCTTCCAGCTGCCGCTGCCGCCGTCCCACTCCGAGCTGTCGACGGTCAGCAGCAGGTGCATCGGTGTCGTGCAGGTCAGGCAGTCCATGGGGTACGGGTCTGTCGCGTGCCAGGAGGCGAAGCCGCCCACGCGCCAGCCGGGCGGGATGGACAGGTCGTACTGGTAGCCGAGCGGCTCTGTCGTGCTTTCGTCCGCCGACTGCTCGGCCTCCTCTTCGAGGGCTTCCTCCCAGGCGTCGATCCGGGCGCACAGTTCCTCGGGCAGGAGGCCGGCGAACGGGTAGGTGACCACCTGCTCCGGGTGCAGCACACAGGGCTCGGGCACAAAGCCGTCGGACCCGACGACCAGCGGCTGCGGCGGCGCGGTCAGCACCTCGCCGACCTCCCACGACCGCCGCCAGCGCAGGTGCAGCTCCAGGTCGTACCGGCCCGGGCCGTGCGCGTTGAAGGGACACCAGAACACTTGGAGCAGATCGCAGTCGCCCGGCCCCGCCGGCAGATCGGGCACATCCCGCCGGTACAGCTGCGCGAGGCCGATCATCGGCAGCGGATCGGTCTCGGACGCACCGGGGATCCGGTGCTCCTTGTGCAGCTCGCCCAGGAGCTCCCGTTCCTCGTCCGTCGGTCCGGGAACCTGCTCGCGGGCCCACGCGGAAGCCAGAACCTGCCGATAGCGGCGGATGTCGGCCGGGCGTCGACCACGCCCACGGCTGTGGGCCTCGCCGCACACCGGCCACGGCTCGTGCGTCGGCCACAACATGGGACCGCCCACGGAACTGGCCGAATGGTCCGGTCTGCCCGGTCGCGGATGGAGCCGAGTCGTCGTCCCCCGAAAGGCCGCCAGTTCCGGGAAGAGCGCCTCGACGTCGAGAGGGCGTGGGGGCGTAGTCCTCGTCATGTACGCGACCTTAGACGCCTGACGTCCCTGGTCACATGGCACATGCCGAGTGACAACTGGCGTGGCAGACCGCTCAGACCACCAGCGCACACACCACCGAAGCCACCGGCACCACCACCTTCGCCTCCTCCAACCTGCCGTCGCCCAGAACCCCCAACACCGCCACTGTCCCGCTGTGCTGGTTGGCCACCAGCAGATGGCCCGGTGCCGCAGTAAGCCCGCGAGGCCAGCTGCCCCCGCTCGGGATCTCACCCAACGGTTCAAGAGCCGTGCCCGTGATCCCGAACGCCGCCACCGTGTCCGCGCCCCGGTTGGTGACCCAGACGTAGCGGCCACAGGCGGAAGTGACGATGCCGCCGGGCTGGTTGGGGATGTCCGCTACGGCCGTCGCCGGCACCCGGGACAGTTCGTGCAGGGTGCCGGTCTCGGCGTCGTAGCGGTGGCAGGTCACCGTGGAGGAGAGCTCGTCGGCGCTGAGGACCAGGTCGCCGGCCGGGGTGAACGCGAGGTGGCGGGGACCGGAGCCGGGGCGGAGCCGGGAGACCGCCACCGGCTTCAACTTGCCGGTGGTGACGTCCAGTTGGTACGTGAACACGGTGTCCGCGCCCAGGTCCGTCGCCAGGATGTAGCGGCCCGCCGGGTCGACGAGGACCTGGTGGGCGTGGGTGCCCTCCTGGCGGCCGGTCACCGGGCCCGAACCCTTGTGCTCGACCACGTCCGTGAGGTCCGACAGCCGGCCGTCCGCGTCCAGGCGGTGCACGGCCACCGTGCCGGGCAGCGTGTCCGTGCCGTAGTTGGCGGTCAGGAGGTAGTCGCCGCCCGGGTGGACGGTCAGGTGGCACGGGTTCGCGCCGCCGCTGGTCAGGGGCGCCCCCAGTGGAGTCGGGGCCGCGCCCTCCTGCAGGGCGAACGCGCCCACCGCGCCCGGCGTGGACTCGTGCGTCGTGTAGACGACGGGGAGGGTCGGGTGTGCGGCCAGGAAGGACGCGCCGCTCGCCGCCACCGCGTCCACCGCACTCAGGCCGCCGTCCTCCGGGGTGAGCCGCAGCGCCGTCAGGCCGACGCCCTCTCCGCCCGTGTCCGGTGTGTACGAACCCGTCAGGACGTCAACGTGACTGGAAATACTGGTCATTGGGCGCTCGGTTTCTCAGTGGAGTAGTCGGCGGTGTACGTCGTCAGCGGAGTACGTCGTCGTGGTGGTCCAGCAGGGGGAGTTCGGCCCGGCGGGGCAGGCCCTCCCAGTCGCCCTCGGTGCCGACCGCGAACGCGCCGAGCCGGGCGGCCGTGTCGAGGCGGGTCGACG